>NZ_JAQMTI010000132.1:0-10737 GCF_028329225.1 Sphaerospermopsis kisseleviana CS-549
AGTCCCCAGTCCCCAGTCCCCAGTCCCCAGTCACCTGTCATGTATTGGTATTGTGGTAAATTAATAGAATCGCAAACTCTGGAATTAAATATTAATGATCCAGGTTTGCTTTTTGGAGCTACAGTTTTTACAACTTTAAGAGTTTATGATCATTCCCTTGATCAGAGTTTAACTAACTGGAAAGCTCATTGTTCACGCTTGCAATTAACTTTACAAACTTTCAACTGGCCAGAACCAGATTGGAATTTTGTGCGTCAAGGTGCAGAAATGCTTTTACAACATTTTCCCGTGATCAGAATTACTATTTTTCCCGATGGGAGAGAATGGATCACAGGTAGATTATTACCAGCAAACTTGACAGAAAAACAAAATAATGGTATAATTGCTGGACTTGCAAAACCAGAATTTGCCCGTTCTCTCCCCAAGCATAAAACAGGCAATTATTTGAGTCCTTGGTTAGCGAAAAATAATGGTCAAGCCGTAAACGCCGAAGAAGCGATTTTAATAGATAATGAGGGCAATTGGTTAGAAACCAGTACAGGTAATCTTTGGGGTTGGAAAGATGGCAGTTGGTGGACACCACCATTAGAAGTGGGAATATTGCCAGGGATAGAGCGATCGCACATTATCCAACATTTACAAAACCGTCAAATCACCATCCAGCAAGCACCTTGGACACCACAGCTAGTTAAAGAATTTGCAGCGATCGCCTACACTAACAGCGTTGTCGAGATAATTCCCATTCATACCGTACATCAGCCCACCGGATCGTTAGAATATAATCCTAAGCATCCTTGCTTTTTAGAACTTAAAGGATTATTTCTACCATGACAGGAACGCCATTTTGGTATATCTTAAGATAAGTTAACATAATTCTCATAAAGCCCTCTCTTATTTTAGAGACCTTACACTAACGCCCAAAAAATACAGGAGGATAGACCTCAGTGAATAAAAGATGGAGAAATGCGGGGCTATATGCGCTGCTGTTTATTGTAGTAATTGCTTTAGGGACTGCGTTTTTTGACAAACAACCCCCCCAAGTAGAAACATGGCGCTATAGTCAATTTATTCAAGAAGTTGATCAAGGCAAAGTAGAAAGAGTCAGTCTCAGTTCAGATCGTTCTACAGCAATTGTTACACCTAAAGACGATCCCAATAAAAAGCGTGTCACCTTAGTTAGCGATCCAGATTTAATCAATACTCTGAGAGATAAAGGTGTTGATATTGCCGTATTACCCCAAACCGACGAAGGATTTTGGTTTAAAGCATTGAGCAGCTTATTTTTCCCTGTATTGCTGTTGGTTGGTTTATTTTTCTTACTCCGTCGCGCTCAAACTGGTCCTGGTAGCCAAGCGATGAACTTTGGTAAGTCCAAAGCTAGGGTACAAATGGAACCCCAAACCCAAGTCACCTTTGGCGATGTAGCAGGTATTGACCAAGCTAAACTGGAATTAAACGAAGTTGTAGACTTTTTGAAAAACGCCGATCGCTTTACCGCTGTTGGTGCAAAAATTCCTAAAGGTGTATTATTAGTCGGACCTCCAGGAACTGGTAAAACCCTCCTCGCACGTGCTGTAGCTGGAGAAGCAGGTGTACCTTTCTTCAGTATTTCCGGTTCTGAATTTGTGGAAATGTTCGTGGGTGTGGGTGCTTCCCGTGTCCGCGATTTATTTGAACAAGCAAAAACCAACGCTCCTTGTATCGTCTTCATTGATGAAATTGACGCAGTAGGTCGTCAACGGGGTGCAGGTTTAGGTGGTGGTAACGATGAACGGGAACAAACCCTCAACCAGCTATTAACAGAAATGGATGGTTTTGAAGGTAACACCGGCATTATCATCATTGCAGCCACCAACCGTCCTGACGTTCTCGACGCAGCTTTATTGCGTCCTGGTCGTTTTGACCGTCAAGTTGTGGTAGACCGTCCCGACTACGGTGGCCGCAGCGAAATTCTCAAAGTTCACGCACGGGGTAAAACCTTATCTAAAGATGTGGACTTGGATAAAATCGCTCGTCGTACCCCAGGGTTCACCGGTGCAGATTTATCTAACCTGTTAAACGAAGCCGCAATTTTAGCAGCACGTCGGAATTTAACCGAAATTTCGATGGATGAAATTAACGATGCTATTGACCGGGTGTTAGCAGGTCCAGAAAAGAAAGACCGAGTAATGAGCGAAAAGCGCAAAACCTTGGTTGCTTATCACGAAGCTGGCCATGCTTTAGTTGGTGCATTAATGCCTGACTATGACCCTGTACAGAAAATTAGCATTATTCCCCGTGGTCGTGCTGGTGGTTTGACTTGGTTTACTCCTAGCGAAGACCGCATGGATACAGGTTTATATAGCCGTGCATATCTAGAAAATCAGATGGCCGTGGCTTTAGGTGGTCGTTTAGCTGAAGAAATTATCTTTGGTGAAGAGGAAGTTACTACCGGTGCTTCCAATGACTTGCAACAAGTAGCGCGAGTTGCCAGACAAATGATTACTCGTTTTGGCATGAGCGATCGCTTGGGTCCCGTGGCTTTGGGTCGTCAACAAGGTAATATGTTCTTAGGCAGAGATATCATGTCTGAGCGTGATTTCTCCGAAGAAACCGCCGCTGCCATTGATGAAGAAGTGCGTAAATTAGTTGATGTTGCTTACGCACGGGCTAAGGAAGTTTTAGTAAGTAACCGTCACATTTTGGATCAAATTGCCCAAATGTTGATTGATAAAGAAACCGTTGACGCTGATGAATTGCAAGAAGTTCTGGCTAATAATGATGTGAGAACTGCTGCTTTTGCATAGTAGTTAATCAATTTAATCAGTTTTTCAGATGGGGGTATTTCTGTGGTTTCTGGAAATACCCCGATTTTTTTGATAGGGAAGACGGAATAGGAAGATAGGGAAAAATGTTCTGCTCAATGGAATTAGTAATAATTTAGGAGTATGGGTTTAGCACTACTAAAACCCTACAGAGATAAAAAGTCATTTTATGATCATTTTTCAGCACAAAATCTATGTTTTTTATCAACTCTTTAGAAAGTCAATTGCAACGCTGGAACGAAACAGCTATTAAACAACCAAACAACCCTAATGTGTACATTCGTCGGGGGATGGTTTATTTTCAACTGGGAAAAATTCAAGAATCAATTACAGATTTTGATACTGCTCAAAAGTTAGATGATCGAATTATTCCCTATCTTTGGCAACGGGGTTTATCTTATTATTATGCGGAAAGATTCGCCGAAGGTGCAAAACAATTTGAAATTGATTTAACTGTCAATGCACAGGATGTAGAAGAAACTGTGTGGAGATATCTTTGTATTGCTAGGTTATCGGGTGTGGGAGAAGCTAGAAATTCTTTATTACCTGTGAAAAATGATCCCCGGAAAATTATGCGTTGTGTCTATGATTTATTTGCGGGTAATTGTACAACTGATGATGTTTTGATTGTGGGTAAATCAGAAGGTTTAAAAGGTAATTTTTACAGTCATCTGTATTTAGGTTTGTATTATGAAGCTGAGGGGAATGAAGAGTTAGCAAAAGAGTATATTGTCAAAGCTGCGGATAAGTTTAAAATTGATGATTATATGTGGTATTTGTCGGTGGTTCATAAACAGGTGAGTGGGTGGAATTAGCAGAGGAAATAAATATTTATTTAAATTTCTTTAGAGACATGCAAGAAAATATTTCTTTAGAGAAAAATTAAGTAATAATAACTGTGGTTATGAAATCTAGTATTATTTACATCTAATGGTAAAAATTCTAGAAAATCATAATTACTTGGAGTTATTTTGTCATTAGTAATTACCAAAAATGAACCACTAGTTCTTTATGTGGATACTATACGAGATTATCCACATCATGTAGAGATGCTTCTGAAAGACAGCAATGACATCTATTGAGGCTTTAAAGTGGGCATTTGAGCCGGGAAATAGCACCAAACAGCAAGGTGTCCGACAAGGTGAGGGTTTACACATACTACAAGAATTTGTCCAAAAAATCATGGAAACTTGATGATTTTCAGTAATGACAGCTATGTCAATATAGGAGATAATGGAGTTGAATACGAAAACATTTGTACTAACTTTTCGGGAACGCTAGTCAATATAGCTTTTCGATGTGATGAAAAATACTACTGTTTAGCTTCAGAAGTTCCTAAACTCAAGAAGCTGAAGCTCTAGAGAGAGGGAGATAAGGACATGATGTATAAAGTTTACAATATAGTTGGTGAGTATGCCATCACTGCTGATGGTGGACAAAAGTTATATGATCAGATTCATTCACGTTTACTAAGTGATGAAACTGTGGAATTAGATTTTGCAGGGGTGAAGGTTTTTGCATCTCCATTTGTGAATTTTGCATTTGGTCAATTGTTAAAAGATATCCCAGCAGAGAAGTTAAATCAGTTGCTTGAATTTACTTCTCTCAATGCTGATGGATGGGATGTTATTAATCACGTAATGACTAGAGCTAAACGTTATTACTCTGATGAAAAATATCGTAATGCTGTGGATACGGTGATAACAGATATGGCTGCAAGTTTTTGAAGTATGGCGATTATTCAAGCTGATATCATAGATATCAAAACTGATACCCCACAGCAAAGTGACATTTTTTTTGTAGATACCAACATCTGGTTTTGGCAAACTTATACAAATGCTGCATTTAAGGCTAAACGTTACCAAATTACAGATTATCCCAACTATATCAACAAAACACGCCAAAATGGAGCTACTCTTACTTATTCAGGACTAACTTTAGCTGAACTTGCACATATTATTGAGAAAACAGAATATGATATTTATGTTCAATCTAATGGATATTTACCAATTAAAGAATATCGTCATAATTATCCAACCGAAAGAGCAAATGTTGTAGCTGAAGTCCAGTTTACTTGGCGACAAGTAAAAAAAAATCGCAATTCCTATTAATCTAACAGTAGATGACGCAACAACTGATGCCGCTATTAACAGATTTACCACTCAAGCAGTTGATGGTTATGATTTGCTGATGCTTGAAGCTATTAGCAAAGCAGGAGCAGGAACAGTTAAGATTATTACTGATGATATGGATTATAGTGTTGTTCCAGGTATTCAGGTGTTTACTAGCAACAAATATGTCATTCAAGATGCTGCTATTCAGAAGAAGTTAGTAGTGCGCTAATTATAAATTAGGTTTACCTACCCAACATTTTATCCCTTAAATGCTTGATACGATCGCGCAATTTTGCAGCTTCTTCAAACTCCATCTTTTTCGCTGCTTCTTTCATCTGTTTTTCCAACACAGTAATTAACTCTGGAATATCCTCCAAAGCAAATTCATTTATATGTTCATCAACCACTTTTAAATCACTCGCATTCAACCGTCGGGAAACATCCAAAAATGATAAAATTGCATTACTTGATTTCTTAACAATCGGTTGCGGAGTAATTCCGTGCAGTTTATTATAAGCCATTTGAATACCCCTTCTTCTATCAGTTTCTTCAATCGCTTTAATCATACTATCCGTTAAATTATCAGCATACATAATTGCTTTTCCGTTTACATGACGCGCTGCACGGCCAATAGTTTGAATTAACGAACGTTCTGCACGCAAGAAACCTTCTTTATCTGCATCCATAATAGCCACCAAAGAAACCTCTGGTAAGTCCAAACCTTCCCGCAATAAATTCACCCCTACCAAAACATCAAACTTCCCATTTCTTAAATCTTGTAAAATTTCAATTCTTTGAATAGAATTAATCTCAGAATGTAAATATCTAACTTTTATTCCTCTCTCTTCCAAATATTCTGTTAAATCTTCCGCCATTCTTTTAGTTAACGTAGTAATTAAAACCCGTTCTTTTTTATCAACTCTATCCTTAATTTCTCCTAATAAATCATCAACTTGACCTTCCGTGGGACGAACAAATATTTCTGGATCAACTACTCCAGTAGGTCTAATTACTTGTTCTACAATCTTATCTTCAGAAACTTCAATTTCCCAACTTCCAGGAGTTGCAGAAACGAAAATACATTGATTAACCTTTTGCCAAAATTCCTCAGCTTTTAAAGGACGGTTATCAGCAGCACTAGGAAGACGAAAACCATGATCAATTAAAACTTTTTTCCGTGCTTGATCACCGTTGTACATTCCGCGAATTTGTGGTACTGTAACGTGAGATTCATCAATTACTAATAACCAATCTTTCGGAAAATAATCAATTAAACATTCTGGTGCTTCTCCCGCTTGTCTCCCTGCTAAATGACGAGAATAATTTTCTACACCGTTACAATATCCCACTTCTCTTAACATTTCAAGATCATAACGAGTCCGTTGATCTATTCTTTGTGCTTCTACTAATTTTCCTAATTCTTCTAATTTTAATTTCTGTGATTTTAATTCCGCAGCGATATCAGCGCAAGCAATTTCTAAACGTTCTTCTGGGGTGACAAAGTGACGCGCAGGATAAATATTGACTTTTTCTAAACTGCTGAGAATTTCTCCAGTGATAGGATCAATATAACGTATTGCGTCAATTTCATCGCCGAAAAATTCAATTCTAATTATTCTATCTTCGTAAGCTGGTCCAATTTCTAAAACATCACCACGAACGCGAAATTTACCTCTTCCCATTTCTACATCATTGCGGCTATATTGCACAGATGTTAAATCTCTTAAAACTTGCCTTTGGTCAACTTCCATACCTATTTCTAGTTTAATTGCGGCTTTGAGGTATTCTGCGGGCATACCTAAACCGTAAATACAACTAATGGAAGCAACAACAATTACATCACGCCTTTCAAACAGAGAACGAGTTGCAGAATGTCGTAGCATATCTATTTCATCATTGATCGCTGCGGTTTTTTCGATGTAGGTATCAGTGACGGGAATATAAGCTTCTGGTTGGTAATAGTCGTAATAGCTAACAAAATACTCGACTGCGTTATGGGGGAAAAATTCCCGTAACTCGTTACATAACTGGGCTGCTAGGGTTTTATTATGTGCCAGAACTAGGGTAGGTTTACCAACTTTTTCAATAACTGCGGCGATAGAAAACGTCTTACCCGTTCCCGTCGCACCGAGTAAAGTTTGATAACGATTACTCGCTTGGATGGTTTTCAAAAGTTGAGCGATCGCCTGTGGTTGATCACCTGTAGGAGTAAAAGGAGCTTGCAGATTAAATTCCATGATCACTGTTTCGTTAAATCTACCCTTTCCTATAGTAGCGACATCCTATATGGTCTACCATTTCTTGCGTAGGGGTAATTCATGAATTACCCCTACTTCTGTTCTACGCTGCGTCAGTCCTCAAGAGGTCGGGGATCTGAAAGCAATCAAGATTTAGCAATACTTGTTTACATAAATTAATAGTTTAAGTTTACTTATGTATCACTTTTGAAGAAACTTATATATATGGGTTGTTTTTTAGAGTTAAACTCTACATATATTAGGAAAAAATACCTTTCCTTAATTATTGTAAAATTCACGTAACCAGCTAGATGCGTTAGTTTACAAAGCATCTTAGCAGCAAAGGAGATAAAAAAGTGGAAGAAAATAACCAAGGTAATACAGAACAAGCTTCTCAAGGAACAATTGTAGTCGCTGGGGAGCGTCCTATTGGTAGCAGTGGGTTACAAGTTGCAGGAACAGTATCAATTGCTGGTTTACGTCCTATCAGTACAAGTAGCTTACAAGTAGTTGAAACATATAATGCAATGGGTATTCGTCCCATTGGTGCCAATACCTTCAGCGTTGTAAACAGTATCAACTTATCTGGAAATCGTCCCATCGGTTCTAGTGCGTTGGTAGTTTCCGAAAACTATTCAATTTTTGGTAATCGTCCAGTAGCATCAAATACAATTGATGACTCTGATATTTTGATGGGTTTTCTAGACTAATTTACCAAAATTATCCTCATACTTTTATCAATTGATAATTGACAATTGACAATTGATAATTGTTTCATTCAAGGCTTCCGCCGTGAGCGTCAGCCGATAGCGTAGCGTGGCGTTAGCCATACGGTTTAAAAGCTCCCCTTTCCAGGGGAAAAAACCAAAAAAATCCGCTTTTTCAATCCTCTTCCTTGAAGAGAGAGGTCATTTTCAATTTTTCCCAGTCTTATTCATAAACTGGGATTTTTTATGGGAAAAATGCCAAAATCAAGAATCAGAATATTTGCTTATTTATTCCTTTTTGTATAGATATTTAACATCAACTGTATACCTGATGGTGGAAGTAATCAGCCTATATTACCGCTAGTGTGGAATAGTAATTGCAAACAAATAGGACAACAAATGACTTTAGAAGAAAGAGCAAAAGCTACAGCAAAAAATATTGAAGGTAAAGCACAAGAAGCATTAGGAAACGTTACTGGAGATCCAGAAGATAAAACAGAAGGTAAAGCTAAACAAGCAGAAAGCGAAGTACGTCACGCTGTAGAAGATGTCAAAGATAACGTCAAGAAAAAGCTTGATTAATAGTTCGTAGTTGCGATTTATCCCTATAGGTTCGTAGTTAGCGATTTATCGCTAAATTCCCATATTTTTTAGGGCTAAAGCCCTAACTACGAACCTTCCTGAAAATAGGACTTAAAAATAGGACTTAAATTTTTATTTGTCTGAGGAGAAAAATTATGAATCTAATTCAGGAGAGTCGTAAAATTTTGACTGCTTTTGTGTTGATTTTAATATTAACTTTAACCTCTGCTTGTGGTGGGGGAAGAGTTGCAGAAGTTGATCGCTCAACGACTCCAGCGGTGGGAAGAGATGTGACTTATGCTGAATTAGAACGTGGTAATACTCCCGCAGGGCAAAATTTTGGTAATTGGGTTGTACAAACTTCTCAGGGGTTAATTACTGATGCTTATGTGCGAGATAATAATAAGCTAGGTGTGGTTATTTCTCCTCAAGTTAGTCCTAATGAAGTGCGTCCTTTAGCGAGTTCTTTGGTACAAGGTTTTAGAAAGAATTTTCCTAATCAGGATGTGAAGGTTTTGGTATATAGTCCTGATAAAAAACTAATTTTGACTGCTGATTATGTTGCTCAGACTAATCAAATTAGGTATAGCTAGGAGGATTGTTTTTCAAATATTAGGAAATTAAAAACCCTAAAATATAGGAGATAATTAAAGTGAGAAGTAGTGAAGAATATAGACGTAATATTTTACAAGATTTGGCGCAGGGAAATGTAGAATCTTTGGATAATCCCAACGCCATGACAACGGATGAGTACGAAACCTTTGATGATTTTGCTCAACGCACAACCAAGGATCAAAGAAGACATTTATTTAATCAATCTTTGCATCCAGAACGTATCCCTCCCAGTCAAATGGATCCGGAATTACAAAAGGCCATTTCTCAAATTAAACCGAATGAAAGAGATGATGTTGCAAGAGCATTTTTCAAACAATTAAAGGAACGAGGACTGGATGAGAAAAGGTTAGAACAGCAGTTAAATCTTTCTACCCATCACCCTAACCGCATGACTGCTGATGATGTGAGTACGCTTGCATCTTTTACTTATCATAATCATCCTGATGTTTTCCGTGATGTGTTAGCAGAACAACCAGGAATTATTAAGTTTTTGAGTAATCCTATTGTGGCAGGAATTATCGGTATTGCGGCGGCTAAATGGTTGGGTGGTCGGAAGTAAGGTTTATGGGTAAAGATTTCAATCCTTACATCTTACAACATACTCGATTAGCTTCCTGAACCGCCTGGGAATTAATTCCCAGTCTTTTCTCTCTGTTCTTGAGATAGATGGTTTTTTGCTGGCATAATTCAGAAGCGATAGCTTAGTTACCTAATTCCCTATTATACAATCTAGCTGCACAACAGCTTATAAACCTTAATGAAACAAATCATATATAATAAAAAAAGAATTGGTAAAATCAATCATGCTCAATTACAACCCATTGCATTGTTTACCATCTTCAGAAGAATTACCCGACTCTGACGACACACCAGTGGATAATCAATTACAGCATCTCATTCCTGGTTTGCTAGAAAGCATTCTTGCTTTATTGTGGTCTCAAAGATGGGATTGGTTTTTTGGTGTAGATATGGGAATATATCATGACCCTTATCAACCTGCAATTGTCCCAGATGGGTTTTTAAGTATTGGGGTACATAGATTTATTGATGAAGGTTTACGTCCTAGTTATGTATTGTGGGAAGAAAATAAATTACCGATTTTGGTTTTAGAAGTTGTTTCCCAAACCTATCGGGGAGAATATAGCAATAAAAAGGATTTTTATGCCCATGAATTTGGGATTTTATATTATGTGGTTTATAATCCCCTCCGCAAGAGAAAAGAACCTTTAGAAGTTTATAAATTAGTTGATGGAGAATATGTACTACTCTCAGGAAATCCCGTTTGGTTGCCAGAAATAGGTTTAGGAATTGGCAGAGAAAGGGGAACTTATCAAGGTATAACTAGAGAATGGTTATATTGGTTTGATGAACAGGGAAAAAGATTTTTTACCCCAGAAGAACGGATTCAGGAATCGGAAGAAAAACTTTTAGAAGCGGAAAGACAACGTTTAGAATCTGAAAGACAACGTTTGGAAGCTGAAGAAAAAGCCTGGAAATTAGCAGAAATTCTCAAGAGTTTGGGTGTTGATCCTGAAAGTTTAAGTTAATTAGGTAATTGGGAATTGGTAATTGGGAATTGGGAATTGGGAATTGGGAATTGGTAATTGGTAATAGTTGATTAAAAAACATAAAATTGATTACCCAGTCCCCAGTCCCCAGTCCCCAGTCCCCAGTCCCC
>NZ_JAQMTI010000011.1:0-1349 GCF_028329225.1 Sphaerospermopsis kisseleviana CS-549
ACAAAACTATACTTGTATTGACAAAAATCAATATATTTTTAGGAAAAAATCAACTACTTGATATATAATACGGTGATATCAAGTATTGAATTGAGACTATTGCCGACGCGAAAACCAAGCAATGATGGTGGTAGTCTTTTTCAGAAACTTAATTGGAACACAATCGCGTCTGGCTAAGGCGTGAAAGTCTACTGAGGGATAACTGCTCCCATGCTCCCGTTGAAGTAGAAAGTAAAGTCTAGTTTTGTCTAGGTTTTATATAGCAGAATAATAAACCTAATACTTGATAGAGTTGTATAAAAAAAACGAAAATCATCTTTTGTGAGTTACATTTCTATCAAGTGTTCGCCAATTAACAATTACAAAATAAGAATTTGAAGATTGAACATTCTGGCTTTTTTTAGTTCATTAATTAAATCTATTGGTAGCTTATGGCACGTTGGAAAAACAGTATTGGGTATTATTTTTCGCCATCCCATTACTGGTACTAGCGTGATTCCCATTTTACCTGATGGTAGAATTGTTTTGATTCGTCGCAGTGATGATGGTTGTTGGTCTTTACCGGGAGGAATGATAGACTGGGGAGAGGATATTGCTAGTACAGTTTGTCGAGAATTAAAAGAAGAAACTGGACTAGAATTATTAAAAATTCGGCGTTTGGTAGGGGTGTATTCTGCACCAGATAGAGATCCGAGAATTCATTCTATTTGTATTGTGGTGGAAGCAGAAGTACAAGGAGAAATGAAAGTTGAAGATAATTTAGAAGTGTTAGAAATTCAAGCTTTTGATCCTAGTTCTTTACCTCAACCTCAAATGTCTCATGATCACGCTAGACAGTTAGAAGATTATTTACAAGGTTTAACAACTTTGGCATAATTGGTAATTAGTCATTAGTCATTAATTTTCTTTACCAATTAATAAATAAGCTGTTGTGCATTTAATTTATATAAGGTTAACAGGCAAGATGCCTGTTCCACAAGACTTAAGAATATTAAGATTATACAGTTTAGCTGCATGACAGCTTAACTTCAATCTGAAATGCGATCGCTGATCTTGTAGGTTGGGTTAAGGAACAAAACCCAACAAACTATCCCTAAAACTAGCTAAACTGTATAATCAAAAAACCTGAACTTACAGTAGCACAAGCATCTTGCTTGTATTAATTATTCAAGTTAAAGGCACAACAGCTTAACTTCGCTCTAATTTTATTACTGCTATATAAAACCTAGACAAAACTAGACTTTACTTTCTACTTCAACGGGAGCATGGGAGCAGTTATCCCTCAGTAGACTTTCACGCCTTAGCCAGACGCGATTGTGTTCCAATTAAGTTTCTGAAAAAGACTACCA
>NZ_JAQMTI010000133.1:0-3714 GCF_028329225.1 Sphaerospermopsis kisseleviana CS-549
CCAGTCCCCAGTCACCAGTCACCAGTCCCCAGTCCCCAGTCACCTATTCCCTATTCCCTCATAAAAAATGCCAGCAACAGAATTTGACACTACCCTACCTAGCATTAGACAATTACAAAATTGGATCAAGCAAAAAGCCACCGTTGAATTTAAACTGATGACTGGTGATGTCATCGTCGGTAAGGTTTTTTGGCAAGATATCAATTGTGTATCTATTGTAGATGCTAACAACGAGCAAATAAGCGTTTGGAAAATGGCGATCGCTTATATGAAAGTTCGCAGTGATGCAGTTGTAGAAAGAGATTTAAGTAAGTCGGCACAAAAAAACAAGTTATATAACAAAATTTAAAATGCCTAAAAACCTCTTCCCTCCTGCCTTCTGCCTCCTGCCTTGCGACAACGATAAATTTCAACGCCTATCTACTTAGTTCCCAGAGAAGCTAGAGTTGAAGTTGCCAAGATCGATTCATAAGGTTAGGCGAAAAACTTAATCATTGCAACTCTTTGATAGTTTCTGCCTCTTCATTTTTAACACTGGGAATTGCTAAGGGTAGTTCACAAGCAGCAGTAAAAAATTGTTGCAGCTGATTGAGTCTAGAAAAGCTACCGCACAGCAGCACTTGATCGCCTGTTTTCAATTCGATGTTGCCATGAGGAAAGCGGATAAACTTGCCATCTCGCCGAATTGCTTGCACTTTGACTCCATACTGTTGATCAGAGGTAAAATCTGCCAAATTTTTACCCAAAAAAGTACAGTTAGCTTGAACTGTCACCCACTGACAAGCGTTAGTTTCTCCGGGAACAGCTGCATTACCCTTAGCAAATTCTGCCAAAGCTGCTAATTCTTTACTTGCACCTACAACTAATAGGCGATCGCCAGTTTCTAACCTCACCTGACTATTAGGATAATCAATTTCTGTTCCATCAGCGCGACGAATAGCCATTAAACTCACCCCGATCAGATAGCGCATATCCGCTTCCTCCAACGTCATCCCAATCAAAGGCGAGTCATCAGGTAAATCATACCAACGCCGGTTTAAATCACGGGTAACTTGTTGTAAATGTTGGGAAACTTCAGCCGCAGAACGTTCAGGACGCAAATCTAAATAATGATCCTTACGAATATCCTGCATTTTCCGTTGTACCACCTCTGGCAATAATCCCGCATCGGTAAGTAAATAGGTGGCCATTTCCAGACTCGCTTCAAATTCTGGTTGTACAACTTCCTTAGCACCCAGTTGATAAAGCACTTCAATATTTTTATCTTGGGTAGCACGGACCACTAAATCTAATTCTGGGGATATCTCCAAAGCCCGTTTCAAGCATAGACGAATACTAGCAGGATCAGGAAGAGCGATCGCCATCCCTTGAGCATGATTTACCCCAGCAGTTTCCAACACATGAAAACTCACTGCATTACCATATACATAAGGTATACCCGCTTCCCGTAACTGTTGAATCCTACTTTCAGACTGATCAATAACGACTACAGGCAAATCATGTAACTGCAATAACCGTACCAAATTTTTACCAATGCGACCATAACCACAAACCACTATATGATCTTTCCTGGGTAAGTCTTCTGCAAAATCTCGCGCTTGTTCTTCCACCAAATAAGGTTTTAACCAAGGCATGGACTCCGCAAAATTAAATAACAATGGTACTAACCGCAACACAAAGGGAGTCAACATTAAAGTAACCGCAGTCGTTCCCAAAGTTAATAAATATATTCTCCGGGAAACCAACCCCAAAGCCTGACCTTCACTAGCTAAAACAAAGGAAAATTCCCCAATTTGCGCTAAACCCAACCCTGCAATTAAAGCTGTTTTTAACGGATAGCGGAATAATTTAACCAAAGGTGTGATGATCAGGAACTTACCCAAAAACACCAAAACCACCAAACCCAATATCACATCTAGGTTTTGCCACAAAAACACCGGATCAATCAACATTCCGATCGCAGCAAAAAACAAACTCGCAAAGATATCCCGCAACGGTTCAACAATGGTTAAAGTTTCATCAGCGTATTCCACTTCAGAAATCATCAAACCCGCGACAAACGCCCCCATTTCAATAGAAAGACCCAAATATTCAGTTAGCAGGGCAATACATAAACATAATGTGACAACACCCAGCAAAAATAATTCTCTGCTTTCTGTGCGGGCTAATAATCGCAACAACGGCGGAATTAACCAAATACCAGCAACCACCGCACCCGCAGCAAATAAACCAATGCGTACCAAAGCTGTAAAGACTGCTAAACCAATCGCTTCCCCTGGTTCATGGAGTGCGGGTAATACAGCCAGCATTAAACCCAGTGCTAAGTCCTGAACAACGAGAATACCCAGCATGACCTGGCCGTGGGGGGTTTCTGTCTCGTTGCGTTCCATCAAACATTTGAGAACAACTGCTGTGGAAGATAGAGACAAAATACAACCTAAAAATACTCCTTTAGCCGGTAAAGCGCCCCAAGCACCTGTAATACCACATACCAAGACTGTGATAATAATAGTGAGGATAATTTGTAGTCCACCACCCCCCAAAGCTATAGCTTTCACCTTTTTCAGTTCCGCTAAGGAAAATTCAACTCCTAAAGCAAAGAGTAAAAAAGCTACACCAAACTGCGCCAATGTTTCAACTTGGACAACTTCTTTAATTAATCCCAGTCCTGCTGGTCCAACTATCATCCCCCCGATAAGATATCCCAGCAAAACGGGTTGTTTTAACAATGCGGCCAGTAGTCCACCACAAGCAGCGACAGCGAACACCGAAACCAAATCAACAATTAACCGAAAGTCCTCTTGCACCAGCTTTAATAAGAAATATAAAGTTTATTAATTTTAGTCTACAGAGTTTTCACTATTTGGGGAAAGGGTACAGGAGGAGGAATTTTTGTTTATGCTCACGCAAAGACGCAAAGACGCAAAGAGTTAATAATTGTTTTAGTTTATTTATAAAAGAGCGAAAAAAAGTTTTGCTGCTTGTTTATTGAGAATTGAGGGGGTTTATTCGCAATAATCTTGAGAATATTGTCAATAAGTGAACGATTTTTCAAGGTTATTGACATCTTGACTTTTTGTGGTATTATAGGGTTGTATGATCTAAGGGATATTTATATCTAACTCAACACTTTTAAAGTGATATTTTTTATATATAAATATTTAAAATACTTAATTCACAATTAACAGCAGTAATCTCCGCTTGACGAGTGCCATTTTCAGCATGAATTAAACACACCTTTAAATAACTATCTGGTAGATATGGCATTCTTTCCGCCCATTCAATAGCAATAATTCCCGGTGTTACTTCTATTCCTTCCCAGTAGCTTTCTAAATTTAAGCCTGTCACCTCTTGAGGTTCTAAACGATACAAATCTAAGTGATAAAGAGGGATGCGTCCTTCTGTGTATTCATTAATCAGGGTAAAAGTAGGACTAACAATAGATTCAGTGATACCTAAACCCTGACCAATACCTTGAACTAAGGTAGTTTTACCCGCACCCAAGTCACCTTCTAATAAAATCACACTACCAGCAGTTAGGTTTTTCCCAAAATTAATACCTAGTTGCTGTGTGGCTTTTGTATCAGGAAGAAAGATTGTAGTCATTGGTAATTGGTAATTGGTAATTGGTAATTGGTAATTGCTAATGGGGAAAAATAAAATTGATTACCCAGTCCCCAGTCCCCAGTCCCCAGTCCCCAGTCCCCAGTCCCC
>NZ_JAQMTI010000134.1:0-10131 GCF_028329225.1 Sphaerospermopsis kisseleviana CS-549
ACCAGTCACCAGTCACCAGTCACCTTTTACAAACCCCCGTTTAATTTGTTCGCTTTCCATAGCAGTAAATAAAGCGCGAAAATTACCTTCACCAAAACCAGCAGCTTGAGAACGACGTTCAATAAATTCCAAGAAAAAAGTGGGTACTTTAAAAATTGGTTGGGTGAAAATCTGTAACAGTAACGCTTCTAAAGGTGCATCTTGTTGAGAGTCTACCAAAATTTCTTGTTGGGCGATCGCCTGTAATTCTTCAGGTGATAAAGGCAATTCTAAACGTTGTTGTAATTGTAAATAATAGCTTTTGGGAACAGAGAGAAAAGATAAACCAGCAGCACGAAAACGAGCGATCGCATCAATTAAATTTCGAGTATGTAAAGCAATATGTTGCACACCAGAACCACGATTAAATTCTAAAAATTCCTGGATTTGGGAATTAGCAGAAGCAGGTTCATTAATTGGTAATTGTACCTTACCATTAGCAGAAATCATCACTTGACTATGCAAACCAGAAAAATCAGTTTGAATATTAAAACTTTGTTGGGGTTGAAAATCAAGAATATTCTGATACCATTTAACAGCAGTTTGTAAATCCCCGACTTCCACATTTAAAACTACATGATCTATACCTATAAAACCATCCTGTTCAATAATTGTTTTCTCAATATTTCTTTCAATTAATGAATGACTTAATTTACCCCAACCGGAAATTTTTGCATATTTAAAAAATACACCATTTTCAACAGGTTGTACAAGTGTAGCACCATTAGCAGTAGCCTTTGCCGTAACTGCCTTTAAATCTTCCACCACAAAAGCCACATCAACCACACCAGGAGGATGAAAACGTAAATATTCCGCTACAGGGCTACAGGGTAAAAGAGGTGAAGAAAGTAAAAAATAGACATCACCATTTTTCACAACTTCAGTCAGAGTGTGTAATGAACTTCCCTGATTTTCATAACTTGAAAAAAATGAATTAACTACTCTTTGAAAACCCAGATATTTGACAAACCAATCGCGCCAAGTGTGGGCATCTTCTACATAGAAGTGAACGTGATCAATTTGCAGCATATCAGTTATCAATTATCAGTTAACAGTGATCAGGTAAATGAAACACACCAGCAATAAAACTAAGTTTCTCTTTACGACTTTGCACCTCTGCACTTTGCGCGAAACTTGTCTTTAAGTATGATTCATTTACCTGAAAAAAGCTCTTAGAAAAATAAATGACTATCAGGCTGAATATTAATTTCCATTGGCACAGCTTGAGGTTCAGCCGATAAAGCATAGAAAACAGCATTAGCCGCCGTTTCACAACTTAACATTTTACTTCTATCTACTTTTAAACTTACATTGTCCCAGAAAGGAGAATCTACACCACCAAAATAAAACAAAGTAAACTTGACACCAAAACGTTTAAGTTCTTCCGCCATACACTTACTAAAACCCACAACCCCAAACTTAGAAGCAGAATAAGCCGCAGCCATCGGCATGGAATGTTTACCTAAAATCCCGACTATATTACAAATATGGCCAGATTTGCGTTTTTGCATTTCCTTAGCAGCAGCTTGAGAGGTATAAAAACAACCTTTTAAATTTAAGTCCAGAATTTTATCTAATTCCCCTGATTCTATATTGTTGTATGCCTTGAGAATACCTAAACCAGCCGCATTTACCAAAACATCAATTTTACCGAACTGCGCCACAGTTGCTTGTATCAATGCTTCCACTTGTTCCGGTTGTGTAATATCTGTCGGCACTGTCAGCACTTCCCCTGATAACTCACTAGCTAATGTTGCTAAATTCAAGGCATTTCTAGCAGCTAGTACCAACTTAGCCCCAGTGGGTGCAAGTTGACGAACTAAGGCTGAACCAATACCACCAGTAGCACCAACGATGACAATAACTTTATCCTGCATGACAGTATTGATAATCTCTTTACATTTCTTTATATACTATAGCACTAGTCATGAGTCAGTCGGGGTTATGACTCCCGGACTTCTTAAAGAAGTCCGGGATCTAAATAAAAACTTTATATTTCATATTTCTCATTTTTCTTTTTCCTGCGATCGCCTTAATTTCTGCAAACTATCTTTTACTAGTACAAAACCAGTATACTTGGTTGGTACATAAAGAATTTTATCGAAATGTTTTTGCAATACCTGATTCAAATCTTGCAGTTTTTGCAATAGCTCATCATTTTCTACATTATTTTCTACATTTTTTATTTCCAGAGGAGAATTGATAATTTCTACGTTTTCCACACCCAACTGATTGAGAATTTCCCAGTGTTCATCCTCTGAAATTTCCAAATCTTGAGCCATTTTTTGTAATACTTCTAAACCTTCAGAGTATTTCATCTTTCCTTCTACTAAAAATTCCCGTGCCACACCTTTGTATGCATGATAGAGTTTGTTTTTTGTGAAAGTTGGTAATACCTTGGCTAATACATATATTTCATGAGTATTTAATTCCTTAATAGAACGTCCATCTAAATATTTGGGCAAATTGATATCTAGTTTTTCTAGTTGCTTGCGTAAACGATTAGCAACACTTTCTCTGGAGTAAATATCCGGGGTACGTTTCCAAGTTTTGTATAGCCACATTGTACTCAAGATGACTAATAATATATCGTATAAATATTGTATCCATAATGGCAATAATATAATGAGAGGACGACCAGCAAAAATAAAAAAGAAGTTGAAAATGCCAAAGGTGCAAATGGTAAAAATTCCATGTCTAATAGTATCAATAGAAAGATGAAGATGATGACGCAGACTATAAGCTTTTGCTTTCTTTTCTATTACTTTTCCCCACCCATAGCCCAGGGCTGTAAATCCTCCAAGAGTCATAGGCACTGCAACTATTTTAGGTATATTAACTGTTTTTCCTAACACATAAAATCCCGGTGCAAACAGTGATGCAAGTTGATCGGTTTCTCTTGCCCAAATACCAGAAAAGTAATAATCCCAATAACCAGCATACAGATAGTAATAAACAAAATAACCAATAACTAAACCAACATAGCCGTAACGTACAAACGATGATTCTGGACGTTTTAAATCAGACCAATAAGTTCTTTCGGAATCAATATCAATACAAGGATTTTGACAAGCTACACAAGCACTTTTTTCTTTACCATCTGGTAATGTAGTACGGCACATTGATTGAGTAATTAATTGCTCACTTGTATGAGCCTGACTGCTAAATAATCCACCAGTTTCACTATAAATCCTTTGCACTGTAGCCATCGGACAAAAGTAGTTACACCAAGACTTACCACTATATAAATAACCCACAATAATAGCGAATGCAATGGTAAATAATATCCATAATGTTAACATTAAACGATCTGCATTAAAAAATAAAATACGACCACATAACCCTACAAACAGCCATGCAAATTGTACATAGGAATAATTTTTTCCTAACCATGAATCAGGCTTAATTTTTACTAACTCATAACGTATTTTGCCAGTTTTAGGATCTTCTCGTTTGATTTGACGCTGCCAACCTAAAGAGCGGGGAATTTGTGATAAAAAAGATAGGGGGCAAATTCTTCGCCACATTTCATGTCCGAACACTAGTAAAATGAAAATAGAAATAGGAATAATTGCTCCCCAAAATAAGGTTGTTCCTAGAGGATAAGGCTGTTGTGATAGGCATTGATCTTGTACTTGAATACAAGTATTGGACAATCTCAAAGGACTCCAAGTATTTTCAGGTTTAGTCAATATTGAAGATAAAGGATCATATAAAAAAGATGCCATTAATCCTAGCCATAGGATAGTTAATACCCAGCGGATCTTGTGTATGAGAGTTTCAGATATACGATTAAACATGATTATTCGGTACTTGTTATGCTAAATTACTATTGGGTAAAAACGAACAGGTAACGGGGAACAGGGAAAAAATCTTTGAAAAAATCTTTAATTTTCTAGTTTTTTAATAGAAATAATAATCATTGATACAGCTATAAGCAGAGTTTTTTCTATGAGGTACTACTTCTTATATGCTGATAATAGCTGATCTAGTGTTACCTCTGGAGTCGGAAAAGTCGGATCTGTCAGTCGGAAAAGTAAGGGAGGGGTAGGTAATAGGTTGGGGTTAGGGGTTGGTTAGAGGTTGTTTGAAAAGTCTTTCATGGTGTATCAAATATTTTGACCCCTCCCTAACCCTCCCCTTGTCAAGGGGAGGGAACTGGATTTTTATTGTTTCCCCCTTTTACAAGGCGGGAGGGGGTAGCAATGTGATTAGAATCGTACTATACTACTTTTAAAACATCCTCTTAGGTTTATTTAATGTTTATTTAATGTTTATTTAATGTTTATTTAATGTTTTTTTTAAAGTTAGATCACTTATCGTCCTGAATATTTTTCATACTTAATATATTTCCTATTTATCCTTCATTAAATATTTAAAATTCTTCTGAATAAATTTACTATCATAGTGCTGACTGGACATATATCGGGATGAATTAATGATCTAAGAGCTATGTAGGATATGTTCTATCAAGTAGTTCATCGGGAGCATCCCAATTTTGACAAAATAAACGCAGCAACACTAAAAAATCTCTCACAATCTCTTACCTTTGTGTCCTTTGTGTCCTTTGTGTCCTTTGCGGTTCAATTATATCAAGACTTGGAGCATTTTATTTCCCTAGATAAAAATAAATTTACACATTTGGGATGCTCCACTTCATCAACATGGAAAGAATAACTCTTATTGATGTAAGAAATAACTTTGAGTATCAATTATCTCCAAGGAAAAATATCTCAAAGTTTGATCTCAAAATTTGCTATCATCATTATCTTCCAGATATATTATTTTCATAGTAGAGGACTTTTCTAGTGGCTACAAGTCATCTCAATCGTAAACAAGTAATTACTACCTCTAAAGGAAGCGTATTTGATCTTAGACAAATAGCTACAATTTTGTTTTACAGACGCTTTTTAATTTTGGGGGTTTCTTGTGCAGTAATATCAGTTACAAGTCTTTTAGCTGTCATCACAAAACCGATGTACCAGAGTTCTATGCAAATCATGGTAACTGATGATTTGGATCAAGAATTACGATCAACTCAGAGCCAAATACAGAGCCAAACACAGAGCCAAACACAGAGCCAAATAGATGTAACCAGTCAGTTAAATAATTCTGATAATTCATCTGGAGAATATACCCAGCAGATGAAATTAATGCTGAGTTCTAAGCTAG
Source organism: Sphaerospermopsis kisseleviana CS-549 (assembly GCF_028329225.1). Classification (NCBI taxonomy): domain Bacteria; kingdom Bacillati; phylum Cyanobacteriota; class Cyanophyceae; order Nostocales; family Aphanizomenonaceae; genus Sphaerospermopsis; species Sphaerospermopsis kisseleviana. The sequence continues at coordinate 5,212 of NZ_JAQMTI010000134.1, forward strand.
TACAAAAAGCAGTTGATTTACTACGTGCTGATTATCCCAATATTACCTTAGAAGATATCAAAGGTAACAGTGATACTGGCAAAAATGGATATTTGCAAATCAAACCCGCAGAAGAAAAATTATCATCTAATGGGGTTAATAATCAAGTATTTATCGTTTCATTTAAAGACCCCGATCCTGTCAAAACCCAAAGAGTATTACAAGCTCTGCAAAAAGTTTATCAAGACTATAATCTTGAACAAAAAAATCAGCGTGTTAATCAAGGTTTAGCCTTTGTTAACAACCGATTACCAAGGTTACAGAATGAGACATTAGCGGCTGAGAAAAGATTAGCATTTTTTCGCCGGAAACATAATGTAATTGATCCACAAATACAAAGTAAAATATTGTTAGAATCTCTGGCTGATATTCAGAAACAACGACAAACTAACCGTTTACAACTCGAAACTGTAGAAAATCGCTACAAAAGTCTAGAACAAAAATTAGCATCTTCCCAAAAGAATGCACAGTTAACTGCTAGTTTAAATCGTTCCAGTAACTATGAAGCTTTAGTCAATGAACTTAGAAAAACAGAAGCTAATTTAGCTCAGGAGCGTTTGCGCTACACCGATAATTCTCCAGTGGTGATCAGACTGAAGGAAAAACGCCAACTTCAGATGGCATTATTACAAGAAAAATTGCAAAATACAGCTACTAATACTGATCAAAATACAGAGAATTTATTAACTGTTGATAATAAATTATCTGAGGAGTTAGCCGGGTTGAGTAAACAACGAAATTCACTCATTAATAAAGAAAATAACTTAGTTAAATCTGAACAAGAAATTCGCACACAGTTAAATACATATCCCAGCCTTATATCAGAATATAATCGTTTGCTATCAGATGTCAAAATCCAACGCCAAACACTTGAACAAATGGTACAATTCCAACAATCATTAGGATTGAAAATTGCTCAAAGCGGATTTGAGTGGGAAATTTTGGAAGAACCAGCAGTAGGTATTTATATTGGTACAAAAAAATGGTTATTGATTATTGGTGGAATCGTAACTGGACCAATTTTAGGTGTGATTGTAGCCTTAATTTGGGAAATGTTTAACAAGGTAATTTTTTCACCTTTACATTTACAAAAATTAACAAATATCAGATTACTTGGTTCTGTGCCAAGATTGGGTCAACCTAGTTTAAAAAGCAGATTGAAAGAAATATTGAGACAGAAGCAAGAAAAACAAGCATCGGTAATTACAGAAAACATAAATACAGAAAACATAAATACAGAAAACAAAAGTAAATTATCCAGCCATGAAACCCTGGATATGATTTACCAAAATCTGCAAATCTTTAAAAATTCCTTACCTTTTAAATCCTTGATGTTGACTTCTGCACTACCAGGAGAAGGGAAAACAACCTTAACTTTAGGGTTGGGAGCGAGTGCAGCAAATATGCACCAACGGGTATTAGTCATTGATGCTAATTTGCGATCGCCCAGCTTACACAAAATTTTGGGAATCTCTAATGATTGGGGTTTATCTTTATTATTGCTGGATGACATCAAGACACAATTTCAAAATTATATTCAACCTATTCACCCATCAATAGATGTTTTAACCGCAGGACCCCAACCAGATAATGTAGTGAATCTCCTCAGTTCAGAAAGACTTAAAGAATTAATAGAGTCTTTTGAAAAAATCTATGATCTAGTTTTAATAGATACTTCTTCTATTTTAGATAGTGTTGATGCGAGAATTATCGCCTCTGTTTCTAATGGTATTGTCATCGTCGGACGCATCGGGCAATTAACACCACATCAACTAATGCAAACAACAGAAATTTTGAGTCAGTTAAATTTAATTGGTATTGTTGCCAATGAAGTCAATAATTCAGGTGACAGGTGACTGGTGACAGGTGACTGGTGACTGGTGACAGGTGACTGGTGACAGGTGACTGGTGACTGGGAAAATACAAATAATTTCTCCCTGACTCCTGACTCCTTGATCTCCTGACTCCTTGATCTCCTGTAAGGGCGAAGGGGGATAAATTATCAATTTTTATCACAGGTTATTTTCCGAATGCTTCGCCCCTACGACTCCTTGATCTCCTCAAGTTGAAGTCGCAACTTTCTCACAAGGAAAAATATCTTTTAAACTGGTAGAGGCTTGTGATTCAACGGTCAGCATGAAAATCCAACTTTATTTAGGCGCTTTATTTTCCCAAATTCAAGGAAAACATTGGTGGATAGGTATCCTGTTATGGTTTGTTTTAGTCGCTCCTGCTCAAGCATCTGTGATCCTGCGCGTAGCCATTGAAAAGGGAGTAAATCAAGTTAAAGTTGGTGCTTCCACGACAGCAATAGTTAAAGATAGTTCTGGCCGTACCCTGGGACAACTACCAGGAATGAGTGCTTATGCAGCCCAAGCAGTTCCCGGAGGAGTAGGCTTAGATAAATGGCAATCTGGTTTATTTTGGATTGAACCTACAGATAAAGGATTTGTTTATATAGGCGATCGCTGGTTTCGCGGTAGAACTTTGGTTATCCCCACCGAAAACGGCTTAACCGCTGTTAACTGGGTAGACTTAGAAGAATATCTCTACAGCGTCATCGGTGGAGAAATGAACTCTAGCTGGCCGCAAGAAGCTTTAAAAGCCCAAGCGATCGCTGCCCGTACCTATGCCCTCTACAAACGAGAACAACAACGCAACAACCCCATTTTTGACTTAGGAGATACCCCCGACCGCTGGCAAATTTACAAAGGTGTCAGCAGCGAATCTCGCAACACCTACGCAGCAGTAGATAGTACAGCCGGTCAAGTCCTCACCTACGACAACCGCATTATTCTTTCAGTATTTCATGCCTGTTCTGGTGGACACACCGAAAACGTAGAAGACGTTTGGGGAAACCCCCTTCCTTATTTACGCGCTGTCCAAGACTTCGATCAAAACATCAAAGAATGCAACTGGAGCAGAACCTTCACTCCAGAAGAAATTAGCTCTCGCATTTCTGGAGTCGGTAACGTCAGAGATATGATGATTGAATCTCTGTCTCCTTTCCGCAGCGTTAAAACTTTAAGAATTGTGGGAGATCAAGGTACAAAAGTCCTCAAAGGTGAAGCAGTCCGCACTGCACTAAAACTGAGAAGTACCCGTTTCACCCTCAACAAAGACGCAAATGGTAACTTCACCCTCCAAGGATTAGGTTTTGGACATGGTTTAGGTATGAGTCAATGGGGAGCATACAACCTAGCTAAACAAGGAGCAAACCACCTGCAAATTTTAGGACATTATTACAAAGGTGTAGCTTTAACTCCTATTCAAGCTAAGTAGTCTGGGGACTGGGGACTGGGGACAAAAATTTTAGATTTTAGATTTTAGATTTTAGATTGGAGATGACAAAAATAATCCAAAATCCAAAATCCAAAATCCAAAATCCAAAATCCAAAATCCAAAATCCAAAATCCAAAATTGCATCACCAATTACCCATCACCCATCACCTAACAAATTCTGCTTTTTCACCTGCTCAAATTCCTGTTCTAGTAAATCTCTATCACTAGAGTAAATTAAATCCTCTTTACCAATTACTTTCTCACCAGCAAACTGACGAGCAAAATCAATCTTTTGCTGTAAAGTATCATCCGCATTCCCTAAAATTCTCGCCCTTTCTAAACGTTCACGGTTACGAGTTGCAATTTTACCATTACGCCATTTAATCCAAAAATAACGCGCTAATGGTATTCCTAAAAAACCAATCCCATAAGCTAACAACAACCAATAAATTCCTTGAACAAAACCAACCAATCCCCCTATTTGGGCTGCAATTTCTCCACCTTTTAATAAACTTCCTAATATTAAAGCTCCCACAATATTCACCACACCCAAACCAGCACTGAGCATAATTTGTCCTGAACTCGCAGCACTAAACCGCCACAGATTTTCATCTAAATATGGATCTACTGGTTGACGGAGTTTTTTACTAGCTTGTACTTGTAATTCAGGGAAATAATATACCATTTGTCCTTCAGGACTTACCTGGGGTTTACCATTAAATCGTACCAACACAGGTAACATATAATCTTCATATTCCTGTTGATATTTTTCACCCAAATTATCTAAATACGGTGCAATTTGTTCTGCAACCACCGCCCCTTGATTATTTCTAATTACAATCCCAATTTCTCGCCAACGTCTTTCTTCTAATTTCGCATTCGGATTTCCATCACCAAATAAAAATGAAAATACAGATTCTAAGAAATTGAACTCACTTTTTTCTCTTCTTTCTCTGCGTCTTTCTTCGCCATAATAATCAGGACTAAAATACCAAAATAAATCCGGGAAAAAGAAGAAATTGAAACCACCAGAACTGCTGCTTCTATTATCTCCATCTCGGTCTGAATTAGCAGCAGTCATAATTATAATGATGGTGATAGTAATCAGGGCAATCGAAGCAATTAACAAAATACCAAAGGAAATTCTAATTAAATAAAACAGCACCCCCCAAATTTTTTTCCACCATTCTTGCAAACGCAACTGCAAATATTTATTTCTTAAAATTGTTCTAAAATTTTGGGGAAATTGATAAACAATATCACCTGTTTCTGCTACCTGTAAATGTCCACCAGCATCAGACGCTAAAGCTAATAAACCTTGGTTCGCTTCAGCCACATTTAAACCCGCTTGACTAGCTACATCACCCACAGTCACACGGTAGCCTAATTGTTCCACAGATCGCATAATAGCGGGATTGGGAGTCATTGTCTCTCCTGTCCTGTTTGATTTTATAGTGCTTTCATCCAGTATAAATAATTTATCAATAGGCAACAGGGGACTGGGGACTGGGAATAAATTATTACCAATTACCAATTACCAATTACCAATTACCAATTACCAATTACCAATTACCAATTACCAATTACCAATTACCAATC
>NZ_JAQMTI010000135.1:0-10250 GCF_028329225.1 Sphaerospermopsis kisseleviana CS-549
AGTCAGGAGTCAGGAGTCAGGAGTCAGGAGTCAGGAGTCAGGAGTCAGGAGTCAGGAGTCAGGAGGAGATTTGAAAATTTCTTTGCTATCTCTCGAAATTCCAAAAAATGCACACTTTTTCAGGTATACCCTTCAAAACCCTTGCACTTTTTTCCTCTTTATCAGCGTGTAACCTTTGATATATCTGGGTTTTAGGTTTATTCAGCAAACCCTACTTAGTTCTTTCTGTGACTCTGGAAACATTTCTTTGTCCTGTATATGCAATATACACCAGAAGAGTTTGGACACAGTGCGGATTCGATTTTGATTTTGGAAGAAAGCAAGTAAACAAAAAGATCCCGGACTTTTTAAAGAAGTCGGGATCTCTGCAATTATGAGTGAAAATCAAAAATAATTTCAAAAAATAATTTAACAACTTATTTTGTGAACAAATTGTTAAATTGATGAAGGCACATTTTCCAGCAAGCGATCGCGAATTTCTATCAATTGTTCTTGAGTATTAACTGGACATCTTGGCGGTGGTAGTTCATTATTAGGCCAAGTAGGCAAATAATAACAAGGACACAATATTGATGGCATTCCCATAGTTTTAACAGGTACTGGCATCGCGCAGCGCCCACAAGGCAGGACTTCCCAAGTTGGGGTTAGCAGTTCGGCTATGTTTTCTTGAGTATCTTCTAAATAACAATCACGGGTTTCTAAGGCAAGAATTTGTTGCCAACACTCTTCAAACTCTGGACTATAGTTATTGCCCTTTAGCACTGGGTTAGGCAAGAAACTTTGATTACTATGACCGACTATCACTTTCTTCCCTAATTGAAACCAGTGAGCAAGATATTTTTTTACGTTTTGTTTGTTTGCCATATATTAATTGTAGATTTAAATGAGGGAATCTGAGTCCATTAATCCTTAATTTTGCATTAAGATTTGCTTGGTGGTAAGGGAAACCCAAGAACACTGAGATTAAGAACATGACCACCAGTTACTAAGTAAACCGATTCACATATTGCACCTAACTGACGGACTAAACTACCTAAGCGATCGCGAAATTTTCGACCTATAGGATAAGCTGGAACTACACCCCAACCAGTTTCTTCAGCAACAAACAGCAAATCAGCATCAATTAAACGTACTACTTCTAACAATTCTGCTAAGGTTTTTTCCCAGCTTAAATCATCCTCTTCCAAAAAATTAGCTACCCAAGTTCCCAAAGAATCAATCAAAATACAGGTATCAGATTTGGCATTACTGAGAGTGTCCGCCAGTTCCACAGGTACACACAGAGTTACCCAATCTTGTAGACGACGTTGTTTGTGTTTTTCAATGCGTTCTTGCCACTCTTGATCCTGGGGATTTTCCATTGCTGTTGCTATATAAATAACCTGTTTCCCGGACTGAATTGCTAAATTTTCTGCCCATTCACTTTTTCCTGAACGTGCTGGACCTGTTACTAAAATAACTCTACTCATAATTAATTATATTAATTGCCAATAAAAATACAACGCCTACCAACCCTTTGCACAAGAAAACCAGATAAATTTGCACTCACATCTTGCACTTTCTCAATAAAAGTGCAGTGGGCATTGCCCACCCTACGCAATAATCAGGGTTGTAGACTTAGATTTTCACATAGGATGATGGTGCAATATATGATAATAGTTAAAAAGTATCGGCAGCACAAGAAGCTTTAGGATCTGTTTATGAAACCAGGTTTAAAACGCATTGAGGCAACTTTACATGATTTAGGGATACGTAGTACCGACTTACCACCAGAAACCAGTGATGGGACAAAACGCCCATTCTCCTTTAGAATTAGCATCGGAGCTAAAAAAAGCCAAGAAGTTAAAGAAAATTCAGCCAATCAAGACATTAACACAGTTGATATAAATACCAATAAAGAAACCAATCCCCAATCACAGCCACATTTATTTTCTAAACATAATTCCGTACAAACTTTCCCAGCCCAAGAAACTGAAGTCAAAACACCTAGCTTACCCAAGTTTAAAACACCGAGCTTTAGTAACCATCGTCACGGTGCAAATCCAGCATTAGCGATGAATCTTTTACAAGAGATTCAAGAGATTGTAGCAGGATGGCAAACAGAATTACAATCAATTCTCCAGCAAATTCAGGATATTTATTTAGAAGGTCCAGTGATTAATGGCTGGTTAGAGTCGAATCCCCAAGAACCAGAACCAGGGGGAACTGCAACCCTGCGTCATGGGGAAGTTGAACGACTAATGGATTATGTGCAAGAGATTTGCGAGTCAAAAGAGAATGCTTCTTATCAATCATCCCGTACTGGCTACCGCCTTTGTGGAATTGATGCTACTGGTAAAGCCTGGTCGCGTCAATGTCCAGTTGATCAAGTTCCTCAAGTTAGCATGGCTATTGCCCGTTACCAAAAATTACGTCAGCTTTTTGGACGTAAACAATCTCTGGAAACTCGTTTAAACCAATTAGCGGAAACTCTTGTGGCTTTACACAGCCATATTCAACAGGGATAAGTAGGTAAGCGTTAAAAATTGTCGTTATCATCAGGCAGGAGGCTGAAGGCAAGCAGCCTATTCTGCGGAATTTTTTGCTTTTTTCCCTGGAAAGGGGAGGTTTTAAACCTTAAATGAAACAATTGTCAATGGTCAATTGTCAATTTTTACTTAGGGTTTGCTGAATAAACCTAAAACCTTGATATATCAAAGGTTAGAGGCTGATAAACACAGAAAAAAGTGCAAGGGTTTTGAAGGGTATACCGGAAAAAGTGTGCATTTTTGGGGATTTCAAGAGATGGCAAAGAAATTTTCAAATCTCCTCCTGACTCCTGACTCCTGACTCCTGACTCCTGACTCCTGACTCCTGACTCCTATGCCCTCACGGAAAGACTTTCTCAGCAACCCCTACTTAATAATCTCCTCTTGCAGCTTTATTTCTGATTAACTCCTGTTCAATTTCACTCTTTTCATAATCCTGTGCGCCAAAAGTTCGTTTTAGGGGTTCATTACCCAACTCTTCCCCTGCACGTTTGAGCATCTTGATCGGATTTTTTTGTCTACTTCCAGTTCCCAAATCTTTAGGAATTACTTCACCTGCACGCTTGCCACTTTCGATATAATCATCACCTATTTCTGGTGTTGTATATACCTTGGCTTTTCCCCTTTCTTTAGTTGAGTAAAAAGGTCTAACAACATCAGTTCTCACTAATTTCCCAGCTTTATTAGAATAATATGGTCGAGTTATTTCTGGCTTTTGGTTTTTCAGGGAATAATAACCAGCAGCCTGAGCCGAAAGCATAGGTAAGCCAATTAACCAGATTAAACCAGCTAACATGAATATAGCAAGTTGGCGGTGAATTTGATTAAATAATCTCTTTATTTCCCACATGAGAAAAATGTCCTTTTTAATATTTTACAAATGCCTAAATCTTAAAAAAATCTCCTTTAACTAACGTCTTACTTGGGGTTGGTTAAATGTATATAAAAAGTAATGTAAATAGGGCTTGCTGAATAAACCCAAAATACTCGTAAATCAAAGGTTTGAGGCTGATCAGGAGGAAAGAAAGTGCAAGATTTTTGAAGGGTACACCTTAAAAACTGTGCATTTTGGGTCTGATAAATTAGAAAATCTGGGGATAACAGATAGCTCAAACTATTCCCTATTCCCTATTCCCTATTCCCTGCCTCAATGAAGGGACTTTTTCAGCAAACCCTAAATACAGCAGTAGGAGTTTAGCAATGCTAAACCCCTACAGGTTTCCTATCCCCATGATGAGACTTTGATGGCTTACACCATGCTGCGGTATCAAAAAATCATTTCATACATCAGGTATTTGCAACAAAACAAAACCAAGCTGCAAAATCAAGCTGCAAAATCAAGCTGCAAAATCAAGCTGCAAAATCAAGCTATAGTTACCTGATGTGATAAATAAACATCTTGAATAGCGTGAAACAAGCGCACCCCTTCCTCAAACGGACGTTGAAAAGTCTTTCTGCCAGAAATTAATCCTGTACCACCAGCACGTTTATTAATTACAGCAGTTCGTACCGCTTCAGCAAAATCATTTTTACCAGAAGTACCTCCAGAATTAATTAATCCTACCCTGCCAGCATAACAATTTAATACTTGATAACGAGTTAAATCTATGGGGTGTTTTGTGGTTAATTCTGTGTAAACTCGCTCATCAGTTTTACCGTAACTTTTACCTGTAGCTTTAGCAATTGCTTCATAACCATGATTGCATTCTGGTAATTTTTGTTTAATGATATCTGCTTCAATGGTGACACCCAAATGATTCGCTTGTCCAGTTAAATCAGCAGCTAAGTGATAATCTTGATCTTGTTGAAAATTGCTATTTCGCAAATAACACCAAAGCACAGTTGCCATACCCAATTCATGGGCGTGTTTAAAAGCTTGACTTACTTCTTGAATTTGTCTATCAGACTCTGGTGAACCAAAATAAATTGTTGCCCCAACTGCGGTTGCTCCCAAATGCCAAGCTTGCCAAACGTCTGCAAACATAATTTGGTCAAATTGATTAGGATAAGTCAACAATTGATTATGATTTATTTTGGCAATAAAGGGGATTTTATGGGCATATTTGCGGGACACACTGCCTAATACACCTAAAGTTGTAGCCACAGCATTACAACCTGCTTCTATTGCTAATTTCACAATATTTTCGGGATCAAAATAAATTGGATTAGGTGCAAAAGCAGACCCGGCTGAGTGTTCAATACCTTGGTCCACAGGGAGGATAGAAAGATAGCCTGTATTTGCTAAACGTCCGGTAGAATAGATTTGTTGTAAATTTCTTACCACACGGGGAGAGCGATCGCTATTGATCCAAACTCGATCTATAAAATCTGCTCCTGGTAAATGCAGCAAATCTGAAGAAACCTTGGCTTTATATGTTAGCAAATCTTCTGCTTCTTTACCTAGTAATGATTCCAAGGAATTGGGTTGTAATAAGGTTGTAGTCATATTTTTTTCTCACGTACACAACCAGAAAACTTAGAAAGGTTTTTGGTTAAACACTATTACTATTTAGGGCTTTTAAATGATGATTTTGTCTACTTTCCCAAGACATATATAAATAGAAAGAGTTGACAAATTATATCATGTCCGGTGGAACACTTACGATATCTGTTGGGGCAGGGAATAGGGAATAGGGAATAGGGAATAGGGAAAAGCAAATATGTTCAAAACTTTTATATTGAATCACCAATCATCAATTACCCATTACTAATTTTTTCTGCTAGTTGAGGGTTAAGTTGTAGTAGTATGTTGCTGTCGGCAATTGCTCCTTCATAGTCTCCTAAATGGTAACGTGCATTAGCCCGCAAGCCATAAACTATGGAGAGGATAGGGTTAATTTGCAATGCCTGATTATAATCTGCAATTGCTTTTTCATAGTTTCCTAAATTGCTATAAACTAAACCTCGTTGATAATAGGCTTGATCATCATCAGGATGGAGTTTTATTGCTTGATTAAAATCAGATATGGCTTTTTCATAGTCTTCCAGGTGAGACATTACTAAACCACGATTATAATAAGCTTCGGCAAAGTTGGAATTAATTTCTAATGCTTGATGATAATCTGTGATTGCACCTTGATAGTCTTGAAGAGCATAGCGACTATTTCCACGGTTATGATAAGCTGCTGCTATGTTGGGATTTAACTTTATTGCTTGGTTATAATCAGCAATTGCTTCTTTGTAATTACCAAGAATATGCAGAATATTACCACGATTACTGTAAGCGGCAACAAAATCAGGAGAGTATTGTAAAGCCTGGTTGATATCTGCAATGGCAGCTTGATCATCTCCGTTTCTAAAACGAGCTAAACCTTGGTTATGAAATGCTTTAGCTATATCAAAATTGATGTTTTGAATAATATTTTGAATATTTTGAGGAATATTTTGCGGTAAGGGGAAAGAATTTTGGATGATGTTGAGGACTTGTTGATAATCTGCGATCGCTTGTTCAAATGTCTCTAATTGTAAATAGGCATGACCACGGTTATAATAAGCTTCAGCTAAATTGGGATTTAACTGTAATGCGTGATTAAACAATGCGATCGCACCTTCATAATCACCCTGTAAATTCTTCTTTATTCCCTGTTTAATCAACTCTTCAGCATTCATGTAATTTTTCTATCTTTAACTTTCTCTAAAAATACAAGTGTCAGGATTCAGGATACAGAATACAGGATACAGAATAAATGAGAGTTTTCGAGTTATTCTTGAGAGGTTGTTTGACAATTTTATGAAAAGGCTATTTTCCTGTAAGGGCGAAGCATTCGGGCGATAAATTATCAATTTTATGAAAAGGTTATTTTCCGAATGCTTCGCCCCTACGACTCCTGACTCCTTACATATAAATTACATTACTTCCTGTACCATAAACTGAGAACTTAAAGAATAATCTCTAATTTCCGTATTCACACCATGTATATTCACACTATGTATATTGACACCATGTATATTGACACCATGTAAATGATGCAACCTCAACTCATCACGTTGCTGCCAAACTGCAAAGATTTTATCTCTCCCATCATTAAGAGTTGCTATATCAATTTTATAAACTTTATAAACTTTATAAACTTTATAAACTTTATCAACCCCTTTATCAACATTATTTACCTGTTGCAACTTCAAACCCAATAAACTTAAAAGTCGATTAAGTATCGTAATTCCTGAAACAGATTTTTTTTCTTTCACTACATCAATACCCAAAGCTCGTTTAATATGTTTACTACTGTGAATAGCAACATTTTTTAACCAAATAATATCACTATCATTTTCACTAAATACTCTTCCTGATTCCAGGAATTGTAACATACCTAATGCTCTCATAGCTTCAACTTTGAGAGTATAAGTCTTGATATCAGGTAAGAAAACCTTACCCTCACCCCAAGATAATTGTTTTTGCCACTCTTCCTGATCTCTACCATGAAAATATTCACTTTCATGAGTGAGATAATAATGAATTAACAACTGTCCATAATATCCTTTATCATCCTGCAATTTTAACCAAGGAGTTACTTCCACACCATACCTATCTCTGAGAATATATTTATTAATTTGATTACGTTCTTCGTCACTGAGAGAATGTCTAGCTAATAACTGTTCATATTCAACATAATCAATTTCCTTAGCATTAGCCACAGCATTGGCAGCTATTAATTGATTTTCTTGTTTAATTTCCTTAATTTTACGTTTAATATCTTTAGCTTTTTGACGACTTTGCGCCCAATCTTTTTGGACTTTAACAATTTCCATGATTAATCTTTTACGAGTTTCTACATCCCTGGCATCAGTAGCAAAAAAAGCCAAACGTAAATCCCGCAGAATATTATTTTGTACAGCATTACTCCGCATAATAATTTTATGTCCGTCAGCTATTAATCCATCTTGTAAAGATTGACGATAAAGACGAATAGAAGCATTTACCCTAGCAGATAATTTTGCCCAAGTTCTTAAATGAATTGGATCATAAACTGCTGGTAAATCTACATCTATTTTATGTAAAGGACTGAGTAAAGCGAGATTTTCTTTTTGGTTTTCTTGATACCAATGAGATAGTAATTGATAATTGGTACTACCACTGCCAATTAAACCGATACCGCGTTTAGCACACCAGACAACACGGGGAACATCATCACGTACTCTTGCTAATGCTTGACGTGCTTCCGCGTCAGGAATTACCCCTTGAAAAATACCATAAACTCGGTCAAAATGTTGGACATCAATACTAATTCCTGTTCCCAAACTAGGAGTAACAAAAACCGTATCATAATCAGTAATTTTTTGATTAATAGCAGCTATGAAATCAGATGCTGCATGGCCAGGAGTATTAGTCGTTTGACTGCTAACCACCAAAGTATCAGGAAATTGCTTTCTCAACTTCTGCAAACGTTCTTTAAGATAACCTTCAATGGTTTCACAACTATAACGCCCCGTGCGACTATCCGTAGTTACATAACATTTACGTCCGGCAATTAAATCTAATTCTAATTGATGAATTAATGGAGTTGGGTTAGGTGAATCATAAAAAGTTACATCCCAACCTTTTTGGGGTTTCCATTTATTGACAACTACCCAAGGAGTAATTTTAGTTCCTGCTAAACCTTGTAAATATTCTAGAGAAACATCTGATAAATCAGCATCTTGGGCAATTATCAAACCTCCACTTTTTATAACTGTAGCAATTAATTGTTGGAAGACTCCCAGAATTTTCACTCGTTTATTTTTGCAAGTATTACTATTTAGTAAATGCCATAAAGATTGCTCAACTTCGTCTAATATTACTATAGCCCCTTGCCAATCTTGAGGATGCAATTTCCAAAGAGAATCAACACATAAACCAAAAGATTTGGTAATTGGTAGTTGGGGATGTTCTTCTATACTCCAAGCTTCATGGTTAATTCCCCATTTAATGCCTATTTTTTCACATAAAAATTTTCCTAAAAGGATGCGATGAGTAATTAATAAAACTGGTTGATTCCGACTTTTGGCTTGATTAACAATAGCTTCCAGTCCAGTAGTTTTTCCAGTTCCTTTAGCGGATTTTACTCCTACTAAACCAGAAGAGGGAAAAGGTATTTCTCCTAAATAAGCCAGGTTAACATTCAGTGCAGAAGAAATTGTTAACTCAGTGTGAGGTTTAGTTTGAGCTAGATAAATTTCTAAATCTACACTTTGACGATAAACTTTATCAAAATTAGCTGCACCTTTAGCAGCAATAAATTCATCAACGCCTTTTTCCGTTCCTGGTAGTTCCACAACTTTTACCGGACAATTTTGTTGTTGAAATAAACAACCGAGTTGGGAAATAGCATTATTGACAGCGGCGATTTTATTTGTTTGAGTTTCAAAATCAAAACATATATAAAAATTGCGTTTTTTGGTGGCGAAAATTGCTAAGTCAGGTATGAGTTGACGACGGGTAACTTGACCTAAGTTATCTTTAACAACGCGATAACCGCTAGTAATACCAGGAATAGCAATAGCAACATAGCCTTGTGTTAATAAAGCTGCGGCTTTTTTCGCACCTTCACAAATAATTATGGAGATATTACATTCCATCACCCATTGCCAAAAACCTTCCGCTTCACCATCATCAGCAATGGTGATATTGTCAGGCATATCCATATTGTAACGCTGGGCAACTTGCTGCCAAATTTTCAATGTCACCCGCAAACAAAATACCCGTGTTGGTGTGCTGGGAGGATGTTCATATTTAATAGACTTGCCTTTTTTGTTTTGTCGGGGTTGGGATGGTTTAAAACATCCCCATTCCATCTTATGCCAATTATTCAGTGGATCTCTTCCAGAACACCACCAACCACCTGCTGTAATATGGCTGTAATGCTGCAACCACGAACTTTTTACCATGCCAGTATTGGTGCGTGGTATTTGTTCCGATATAAGTAGGTACTGATAGGCGATCGTACCTTGGAGCGATATAAAATTTAGACGGGTTAAGTGTAAATCAATACAGCTATTTTGGACTAATTCTTCAAGGTGCTGGGGGTGTAAATAATCTAACATGGGCAGAGGCACTAAAAGAAGAAATGGGGTAAGGAAATAAAACCTTAACACGCATCTGCTGATTTTTGATAAAAACTTTGTGCCAAAATGGCAAAAGTTTTATACTTTGTTTATGGCAATACTTCGGTGATTACAGAAATAGCTGATTTTTCTTGTGAGATGGTAGAAATAATATTTTTGTATTGTGATATTTGTGCATGATTAATTTTTATTTATCAGTAAATTTTGGGTTTAAATAGTAAACATATACTGTTTAGATACCGGAATTGGTTAAATATATAGAGTATTTAGGAGTTGGCTGGGTAGTGAAGCATTTAATAAAGTTGAGAATAGGGAATTTTTATGTTGATTATTTTTGCACGATTAATTGTAATTGGCGCGTGTATTTTTCGGAAATATGGATTTCTAAATTTGGAAATTAAGTTTGCAGAAATTGAGCATGACTTCAAGGGTTTGTTCTCGATATTGTATTAACAAGCAAGCGGTTGAGGGGCTTACAAAAAAGCAATCAACTTCTAGCTTAAAGCAAATAAAATCAATCAAGATCAAGGAGTATTGAGTCATGCAAGTAATCAACAATAACGAATTATTCACTCAAGTTGCTGCTGAAGAATCTTCTGTTGTTAGTGGTGGTAATCTCGTTGACTTCGCTGCGTTCTCCTTCCTGGCTACGACTCCTGCTTCCTTTGGTGGAGTTGCTTA
>NZ_JAQMTI010000012.1:0-10953 GCF_028329225.1 Sphaerospermopsis kisseleviana CS-549
CTAGAGCGTCGATTCAGTAATGCTAGGTAATCTGTTTTTACCTTGTAGGGGCGAAGCATTCGGACAGAATATCAATGGTTTTAGCGATAGGTTATCACCCGAATGCTTCGCCCTGACGATTAATGAATCGGTGTTCTAGAAGTAAAGACGCAAACAGCGTTATCTTTATCTTGGTGCGTGAGATATATCATTTATACCCACATTCCGCAAATTACATTCACTTCTGAATAATTATCACAAAGTATTGCGGTTTATGCCTCACAAGCAGCCGTAATCAAGGATAATGCTACAATTGGGGCAGTGACAGCGCGGAGAATACGACAACCCAGGGAAACAGGCTGAAATTTTGCTTTTATAGCCATTTCAATTTCCTTATCTGTCCATCCTCCTTCTGGTCCTGTGGCAATGACAATTTCATCTATCTTTTCACCTACAATTTCACCTATATTTTCACCAGAGAGATTATTTAGCACTTGTGTTAAATGTGGATAATTTCCCCGCGCTTCACAAATATAACGCTGATTTGCTGTACTTGCATTTACAGCAGTGCTAAAAGCTACAGGTTCTAAAATGGTAGGGACAAAAGCACGCTCTGACTGTTCCGCTGCTTCAGCAGCTATGCGTCGCCAACGTTCTAATTTTTGGGGACTGGGGTTGATGAGGGTGCGATCGCTCAAAACTGGTACAATACAAGTTACACCTAACTCAGTACAACAACGGACAACATCATCAAAACCATTTCCTTTTGGTAAAGCTACCATCAAAGTTATAGATACAGGTAACTCTGTTTTCACTTCCAGTAATTCTAAAATCTCTCCTGTTTCTCCTTTTAAATGGGTTAACCACCATTTACCCATACCATCCATTGCGATAAATTTATCTCCATCTTGTAATCGCAAAACTCGCAATAAATAATGTTGTTGTTGGGGTGTTAATAAAATTTTTGTCTCTTGAATTTGGGAAATTTGAATTGTGATCCTTTGCATTTTGAATTATATTTTGTTGAGGTATAGATTTTAGTAGAATGAAACTAAGCTGGAAAATAAAAAACCTTTTGTTTGTAAATATTATAGTAATTGTAGTATTTTTAATAGGATTAATGGCTATATTTCCTACACCAGTCATAGCTGAGGAAAATACACCAGACTGGAGTTATGCAGGTGCAGCAAATCCTACTCACTGGGGAGAAATAAGTCCTGAGTTTGCGCTTTGTAAACTAGGGAAAAATCAATCTCCCATCAATATAAATCATGCAGTAGAAGGAACTCCTATTAAAATAGAGTTTAACTATCAACCCACACCTTTATTAGTTGTTAATAATGGTCATACTGTCCAAGTCAATTACAACCCAGGTAGCACTATAAAAATTAACGATGAGGAATATGAACTCATCCAGTTTCATTTTCATACACCTAGCGAACATACTATTAATAATAAAGCATCTGCTCTGGAAATGCACTTGGTACACCGCAATGTTAAAAACCAATTAGCAGTTGTGGGAGTGATGATGAATCAAGGTTCAGCTAATCCCTTAATTAATCAGATTTGGCAGCATATTCCCGCAGTGGGAAAAATCAATGACATTGAAAATTATACGATTAACGCTGCCAATTTACTACCTAAAAATAAAGATTTTTTCAGTTATATCGGTTCACTAACTACACCACCATGCAGCGAAAATGTCAAATGGAATGTACTAACAGAAACAACTCAAATTTCTGAAGAACAAATTGCAGCTTTCCAAAAATTATATCAAGTAAATGCTCGTCCAGTACAACCAATAAACACTAGAAAAATAGAATTTCACCCCTCATAGGTTAGTTATTATTTGTGGATTTTTAGGGTTAATAATTCAGGAGTCAGGCGGGAAATTCCCACCTGTTCAGAAATCAGAATGTGTGAATAATCTGGAGATGATTAAAATTTTCTTAACCAAAGTAATTAGGTTCGTTCCCTGGTTTCCATTTAATATTGCAACCCACACTGGGAATTTGTTCACTGGTGACAGCTTGATCAACTAAAACGGCTTCAATTGCTGCGCGTAAATCTGCACCTGTTACTGGTTTATTATTACTAGGACGGCTATCATCTAATTGTCCGCGATAAACTAATTTTCTTTCTTGATCAAATAGGAAAAAATCAGGTGTACAAGCTGCTGTGTAAGCTTGTGCTGTTTCCTGGGTTTCGTCGTAGCACAAAGGAAACTTAAATCCCAACTCTGTGGACATTTCTTTTAAGGATTCAGGTGCATCATTTGGGTAGTTTTGAGCATCGTTAGCACTAATAGCAACTATTCCCAAATTACTATTCAAGTAATCTTTTCCTAAATTGGCTAATTCTGTTTGGATATGCTTCACAAATGGACAATGCCGACAAATAAACATCACTAATAATGCTTTTTTATCTGCAAAATTAGCCAGTGAAATATTTTCTCCAGATACTACTTCTGGTAGATGAAATTCTGGCGCTTTAGTACCTAGAGGTAACATTGTTGAAGCAGTTAAAACCATAGATTCCCCTTTGCTTAATGCTAACAACATACCATAAATTTTTTGCCCACATTCCCAAATTAAAAAGACGAGAATTTTCCCGTCTCTCTAGTTTATCAATTGTTATGTAAGCTGTTATGTAAGCAGATTTTAATTATTTTCTACAGGCTTTTTAAAATTCCGATAACACCGTGTCCTGTGAATACTTCTAAGGCTATCAGAGAAATGAAACCAATCATAGCTAAACGACCATTGAGTAATTCTGCATAAGGTGTAAAACCTGTGCGATCGCCTTGTTCGTCTATATATACTTTTGGTTCAACTGCAAAGTTATTCATTTTGCCTTGATCATCAATCATAGAACCGTTTGTAGTCATTATGTTATCTCCTTAACTTTTCTCTATGTTAAGAACTGTAACAGATAAATTAATTTTTGTAAAGGTCGAAATTACTCCTCAAGTCATAAAAAGATAAAATTTATAATTCCATCAATAAATAGATTCACGATGTGATATAATAAATTGCTATTTTTTGAGCTTGAGCTAGAAGATGACAGAAATAGGTCATGCAACTCAATTTCGGTATGCAGCACAGCACAAACCCAACCAGTTAATTTATGGAAATGGGCAAACAGCAGTAATTACAGGTTGGACAGTAAAGCAAGCGATCGCCAAACACCTGCAACCGTCAGAATATGCCGTCATAGGGCAGTTATATTCACCTACTAGGGGTATAAATCTGCTAATTCGCAATTTGTTATTGAATCCTCATGTTTGTTATTTGGTTGTCCTCAACGCTACCAAAGAAGATCAAAATGCAGGTGCGTCTCAATGCTTACTGGACTTTTTTCGCAATGGTGTTGAAAAAAATGTCAGCGATACAGGGCGCACATCTTGGTTAATTCGTTCTACTATTCCCGGATATATTGATATAGATATTGATATAAATGCTTTAGAAAAATTGCGTCATGCTGTAGAAGTGGAAGAAGAGAAATCTATTTCCGAAGCAGTTGAAAAAATTAAATATTATGCCCAAAAACCAACCATTGCACCTTGGGGAATACCGTTAGAATTTCCTATGTCCACCGTCGAACCCAAGGTTTTACCAGGGACACGCTATGGACACAGAATAGAAGGTAAAACTATAGCTGAAACTTGGGTAAAAATCATCCATCGCATTAAAACCACAGGCACAATTAGACCCACAGGTTATGATGGCAAATGGCAAGAATTAATAGATTTAACGGCAGTTGTCACCGATGAACCAGAGGATTTTTATTTTCCTGAACCTAATTATTTACCAATTGATAGAAGTTTTTTAGAAGAATATGTTTCGCAAATTTTAGATGATGCACCCTATAGGGAAGGTGTGAAATATACTTATGGTCAGCGTTTGCGTTCTTGGTTTGGGAAAGATCAAATTGAACAGGTGATTCAGAAATTAATTGGAGAAATTGATGCTGCTAGTGCAGTAATGACTTTATGGGATGTGAAAGATCATGAAAAAGGTGGTAGTCCTTGTTTAAATCATATTTGGTTACGGGTTGTAGATAATGAATTATCATTAACTGCGACTCTCAGAAGTAATGATATGTTCGCTGCTTGGCCTGCAAATGCAATGGGTTTAAGGGCTTTACAAAAACATATTAGAGATGAAATTGCTGGACGTTCTGAATATGATTTGAAAATGGGACCATTAATAACTCTCAGTCAGTCGGCGCATATATATGATGATACTTGGAGTAATGCAGAAGAACTTATTAAAAAACAATATGTAGCTATTTGCAGAAAATTAGATTATGCTGACCCCGCAGGAAATTTTTTAATAGAAATAGCAGATGATGAAATAGTTGTCACACATACAACCCCTGGTAGTGGGGAAATAGTGGGTTGTTATTCTGGTAAAAATGCTTTGAAATTAGTCAGAGAAATTTGCGCCGCTTCCCCTGCAATACGTCCAGATCATGCTGCATATTTGGGGATAGAATTGCAAAAAGCCGCAAACTGTATTAAAATTGACAAGCCTTATGTTCAAGATCAATAAACGCTAACAAGCAACCATGTTGGCAACAATTTTAGAAAATTCTCATGCTGTCTAAAGGTCAGGGAGTATTTCATGTCTGTTTTGAGTTATCAAGATATTATTAGGGAGCTTGGTAAAGGTATACTTTTTCATCCTCTTAAACCAGGTAGTATAAAGGCTTGTGAATTATGTCTAACAGCTAGTGAATATGCTTATGCAATTGGATTACAGCAACGCTTGCCTATTGAAACGGAATCAAATCCAGATAACCCCAGCGAAAAACAGAAGTTTTTCTACATACCACCAAGAGATACTGCTCTAGTTTGGACTGATGAGGCAGTCGAACTCAGTAATCAATTTCGAGGACCACTTTATTCTGTGGTTAAGCTTGTATCGGAAGGTTTAGGACACATTGGCACAAGAGTAAATCCTAATTGGTCAGGTGTTCTTTGTATAGCCCTTCATAATCTTTCAGACAAAGAAGTCCGAATTAATGTCAGAGACGTTGAAAATCCAATTGCCCATTTAGCTATTGAAAAATTAAGTTCCAAGTCCCAAAATGTTACCCATCGATCAAGTGATGCAAGACTTGATGTACTCATTGGAAGACCTAATGCCCAAGAAATCAATGACTATTTTGCCCAAAAACAAAATACTTGGATGAAGCGTGATTCAGATTTACTGAGAAAACTCATGGTTGAATCAGATGAGTATAAAAAACTTAAAAAAGGTGTTAAAGACACATTACTAGGTTTTCTAGGTTCAGATCAACAAACTCGGTGGTCAGCAATAGGATCTATAGCCGGCGCTTTGGGAATTATTATTTCATTAATTGCTTTGTTCAAATCTTCTGATTCGTCTACTTTAAATCCAAAAACAGATACGACTCCTCAGAGACAAGCAAATCCAAATAAAACAATATCTCCAGGATCAAATAGATGATTACACTATATTTTTATGCACAAAGATATTTATATTTAAAGCTCATATTTTTGTAATAAAACTAAAATTTGTTGTTTCAAAATTGAAAGAGATATATAGCGTTTCTCAGTCTCATGAGGTACACCCTAACTTATTTACTGTTCCCTGTTCCCTAAGACTAAAAAACTCTGTACCTCACTAGCTTGGTAAATGCTATAACTTGTAATGCAAGGTGACTAGGAAAAATGCACAAAGTATATATATCTGGTGCGCTGACTGACGTAGAAAATCCAATAGAAACTAAAGCACTATATGAAAAAATAGGTTCTGTTTGTGAAGAAATCGGTCTTCAGCCTTATGTACCGCACTTACACACTGATCCAGTAAATAATCCCGATATTACTCCTCGTGAAGTGTTCGATAAAGATAAGCATCAGGTGAGTATATCAGACTTGGTTATTGCTTACCTTGGTTCGCTTTCTTTTGGTGTAGGAATGGAATTAGCTTATGCAGAGAGTAAAAAAATTCCTATCATTCTTTTGTACGAAACAGGTAAGCGGATATCAAGATTTCCTCGCGGTATTCCCACTGTTATTGCTGAAATACAGTTTAATGGCTGTGAAGATGCTTTAATTCAATTAAAAAACTTTTTATTCAATTGGAAGCCATAGCATTTAAGATTTTGATTGTCAGCAAAGCAGAATAGTAAAGTTTGAAATTAAAACACCATGCAAGATTTTTGCTCATCTGAAGAATACCATCAAAGACCAACATGGGATGAATACTTCCTGATGTTGGCCAAACTAGCAGCGACTCGATCAACTTGTCTTGCTTTTCCCGTGGGTGCTGTAATTGTTAAAAACAAGCAAGTAGTAGCCACAGGTTACAATGGTTCCCCATCCGGTTCAGCCCATTGTACAACTCAAGGATATTGCTATCCAGGTTTAAGTAGTTGTGATGCCAGTAAAATTCTACCATCCAGGGCTGTACACGCGGAAGCAAATGCCATCGCCCAAGCCGCAAAGTATGGTATATCTACAGAAGGTGCTAGTATATATGTAACATTAGAACCTTGTTTGTCTTGTTTAAAGCTAATTATATCTGCTGGCATTAAAGAAGTATTTTATGAAACTTCCTTTAATAGTGGAGAGAAAGCTTTAGTGAGAGATTCCTTTATTAAAGAAGGTTTGGTAAAAATTAAGCAGG
This sequence comes from Sphaerospermopsis kisseleviana CS-549, assembly GCF_028329225.1. Classification (NCBI taxonomy): domain Bacteria; kingdom Bacillati; phylum Cyanobacteriota; class Cyanophyceae; order Nostocales; family Aphanizomenonaceae; genus Sphaerospermopsis; species Sphaerospermopsis kisseleviana. The sequence goes on from NZ_JAQMTI010000012.1 coordinate 6,639, forward strand.
TTCAGCTTTCTGAAGTTATAGCCCAAAAAGCAGCATCATTTTTGCTATCCTCCACATCTGTGAGTAATTTGGGTATTGAGTTTAAATCACAAAAATATAGTCAAACATAGTCAAATATAATCATTTGTGTTATGGTGCAGCATCCTCAAGAAAATATTTTCTCATCCAAGGACTATGAATCATGTATCCTTAGTTAGGGTTTGCTGAAAAAGTCCCTTCGTTGAGGCAGGGAATAGGGAATAGGGAATAGTTTTAGCTATCTGTTATCCCCAGATTTTCTAATTTATCAGACCCAAAATGCCCAGTTTTTAAGGTAATGTGTAATTTTAAGATCCATTCAATTACATCCAGCAATGATAAATCCCGCCCAATAGTAAGGATGATTATAAGGCTGTTGTTGAGGTGATAATTGGCGATGTTTATCAATTTGCATCGTGACAAAATCCCTCAATTTCAACTCTTCTGGTTGCAGATTATTGAGTAAATTTTCATACCCTGTGATCAGTTCTGCAACAGTTATTTCTTTTAGCCAAGTTGTAGCTTCCGCTAAAGCAGTAACTGGAGAGTGATGAAAAAGTAATCTGCTGTAAAACTCTATAATGACTAAAGCATTAGCAGATGATTCCACATTCCAAAGTGTACTCAATACATAAGGAACACCACTATTTAACAACCCAGTTGTTAAACCCACATATTCACTGCTGATATTTTGAATATTATGACTAACATTTTCAGCATTAGTGAGAGTAAACAGATTGTAATTACTAAAAGTCTGTTGACTAATTTCTGATAAAGTCAGTTTATCTTCATCTGCTAAAACTAAAGCTGATTTTGCAACTTCACTTAAATTGTTAACCGCATGACCAGTAAAATGCAAGATGTTATAATCTGCGGCTAGGGCATTTTCTAAATTATCTTTTGTCGCTTGTGAACCCTGGATGTGTTGGGAATTATCAAACATCTGTCTCACCACTGCTGCTGCAAAGTCAACAAATTGTATTTCTTGCTGTATTTCCTCATTAACTACTGGTTTGATATTTTCCACACTTAGGAATTTTTGCTGTTGCCAATTTGATAACCCATTGGTGTTTAAATCCAAACCCGTTTGAATACTAGGGAGATAATGGATAGTGTAATTTACATCTGGTTGTGCAAGAGAGAAAAGGACATGAAGAGGCAATTTGTGTAAATCCCGATGGGGAATTAAAATTAGATTGGTAATTCCTTCCAGTTCCTGAATAATGGTGGGAATATTGAGGATATTCCGCAAATTTAATAATCTGCCTTCCATATCCACGCACCAGGAATTTTCCAGGGGATTTTCTAAGTTTTGATTTTGGCAATATTCTTGATATTCTTTTTGCCAAAAGTCTAGCCAGCTTTCAAATTCTACTAACCTTTTTACTGCTTCTGGTATGACTTCTACCTCTTGGATAGGTGTTAATAAAAGTAGCGGTGATGGGGCATCATATTTAATAATAAAGGTGTGTAAAGCAACCGGGCTAAGATGCCAGTAAATAACCGCAGTTTGCGGATTGAGTAGTTGTTGAATCCCTTGATAGTTGAGGGAATAAATTTCATTACTCCCACCAGAAAGCTGTAGTTTTAAACAGGTATTTTTGCCATGTTCAGCAATTTCCCAAGCTTCTACTAAATCACCTGCATTTACCGCTAAATCAACTCCTAATTGTATGAAACCTGCAAATTTCAAAGCGAGTTGTTTTTTGTTTTGTTCCGAGCAGGTGCTTTGATTTAGTAATTGTTGTAATAAATCTAGACCTTGTTTTTGTAATTCCTGTGCTGTTTCTGTTTCCCCTAAAGCAACAAACACTTTGGTTACAGCTTGCAATACTTCTAGATGCAATTCTGCAAAATCTTCATAAGTGAGTGTTAATAGTGCTTGTTGATACTCAGTTAACGCTTGCTGCCAATAGTAGCGGGGTGAAGGTTGTTTTTTGCCGTGTTCGTAGTGGGTGTTACCCAGTGCTAAATGCAGTCTTCCCCAACCTTCTGGGTGGGTATCAGGGCGGAGATGTTTTAACCCTTCTTCATAAGTGGCTATTTTGCCCTCATAACCTCCCTGATTGAGGGTAGGATGAGATTTCGCTATGCTACTGGGTAAACTCAGAGATGCTTTGTTATTAACCACATTCCCCACGGCTAAGGCGCGACCAAGCCAAGCTTCCCAATAGTCGAGTTTAATTTCTAAGGCGCTGTCATAGCAAGAAATAGCTTCTGTAAGTCTTCCCAAGTAAAACAAAGCTACAGCTTGATTATACCAAGCGAGGTGAAAATCAGGTTTAATGGTGATGGCTTGTTGATAGGATTCAATAGATTCTTCGCGTCTGCCTAAGTTTTCTAAGGCGATGCCCCGGTTATACCAAGCTAAGTAAAAATCAGATTGAATAGCTAATGCTTCGTCCCAGGATTCAATTGCTTCTGACCAACGTTTGAGGTTAAATAGCACCACACCCCGGTCAATCCACACTTCATGATAGTCTGGTTGAATTTTTAAAGCTTGGTCATAAGAAGCGATCGCCTCTTCAAACTGCTCACCTACCCCCAAAGCAACTCCTCGGTAATACCAAGTTTCCTGATCTTGGGGTTGTAATTTCAAAGCCTGATCATAACTAGAAATAGCTTCCCAAATCAGACCTAATTTGAGCAAGGCTAAACCCCGACTAGCCCAAGCTTCTTGGTATTCAGACTTAAACTCTATAGCTTGATCAAAAGAAGCGATCGCCCCATCAAAATCACCCAACTCTCCTAAAGCACTACCCCGGTTGTACCAAGCTTTAGAGAAATCAGATTTGAGACTAATTGCTTGGTCATAAGCAGCGATCGCTTCTTCAAACCTTACTGGTGATGTGGTTGCCACCGCTGCGGGTTGTGGAGTTTTTTGTAGATTTTGCGGTAAGTTTTGGGCTAAGAACTCACGGCTTAACAACTGGATGCCAATTTCCGATGCCAGTTCTCCAACTTTGCCGATGTTGAGTTCACCCAGTTGTACCATTCGCGTTGCGATCTTACTATTGGGCGCTGGTGAAGAAAGCAACTTTTCAGCAAATATCAGCAACCAATCGATCCAACGCTCAACAGTGATCCGGGGTTCCATTCGCTGCAAATACTTCAGCGCCCATTGTTGTCCCCGCGCTTGATGTACACCTTCAAGCAACTCATTAAACAATACTTCCAGATCCACGTTGGTTAATTCTGGTAGAGACTTTTCTACCATAGACACCTCATCGCCGTTGAACTCATGAGTTCGACGAATGCCAAAGGGGTACTTGAATAAGTTGTTAAGCCACTGCAATAGCCACCTGAGCATTTGCCACATTCTTGGATTTTCTTTCTCCTAGATTGTAGCTATCCTTGTGTCAAAAAAATCATTTAATTACCTAATATTGTCATCATATTGTCATCAATTCATTCAGGAATGGGTTGATCTGACTTTTCCGATCCAGCAGATTCACCCATTGTCTGAGATTTATTTATGAGTACCTGAATAATTTGTTGTGGGTCATCACTTTCAATAGCGAAATCTTGTACAATTTGCTGACGTAAGATGTCATTTTCCTGCAAAATCACCAATAATTCATCCCAAGTCACAGTTTGGTATTCTTCCTCTGGAAAATTCTCCTCAGAGACAGTTGGACTGACAGCATCAAGTCCATCATATTCCCAAATAGGTTCTGCTTGGGTGCGTGTCAGCAATTGCATACCAATATTGTATGCCAGGTCGCCAACTTCACCAACCTCCAACTCACCCAACTGTACTAACCGTGCCGCTAATTCATTATGAGGTTTAGTAGATGCTAATAATCTCTCTCCAAAGTGATTTAGCCAATCTAGCCATTGTTGAGTGCTGACACGATGTTCAATTTTATGTAACCAGTTTTGCGCCCAAGCCTGGCCTCTAGCTTGATGAACTCCTGCTAACAGTTCTGTAAACAGAAATTCTAGATCCGTATCACTCAGAGGTGGTGCGGTTGTTTTCTCAATATTCTGCTGTACTGGTTTAGGACTATGTTTCCTAGCAAACAAACCCTGAAACAATTTTTTGAGCCACTGAATTACCCGCTTGAGCATCTGCTGCACCATTGATTGTTACCTGCTATATAAAACCTAGACAAAGCTAGACTTTACTTTCTACTTCAACGGGAGCATGGGAGCAGTTATCCCTCAGTAGACTTGCACGCCTTAGCCAGACGCGATATTTCTCAAGTTAAGATTTACAAGAAAGACTACCGCTATCATTGCTTGGTTTTCGCGTTGGCAATAGTCTTAATTCAATACTTGATATCGTAGGATTATA
>NZ_JAQMTI010000136.1:0-20680 GCF_028329225.1 Sphaerospermopsis kisseleviana CS-549
AAAACATCCATAGCGGTTATATGAGAATTGGTTGTGCTTTTTTCATTTTCCGCTATGGGGGTGTCTGTTCTTACAGGCATCCCTTGATTTTTTTGCAGTCCCTTTCACTAACGATCGCTCTCTTTTAGTCTAAAGTCCAGATAAGCTGTTGTGCATTTAATTTGTATAAGTGGAACAGGCATATTGCCTGTTAAACAAGAGTTCAGAATATTAGGATTATACAATTTAGCTGTGTAACAGCTTATCATATGCTCAGAGCAACGCAGATTCATCAGTAGAGGGGATTGGGGACTGGGAATATGGGAGCAAATTTTTTACCTATTCCCTATTCCTTATCCCCACAAAAAGACTTTTTCAACCAACCCTAATTCCCGTTTCTTGGTAATCTCCCATCCAAACATCTATTTTACCAACTTGAGTATAATTTGTATATTGATCATTCTTAGGAATATTCACAGTAAATTTTTGTAATCTACGCCAATCTGTTTCTGTAATATATTCTTTATTTTCCATTTCTACAATTAATTCTTCACTGTCTCCCCATTTAACTACTACCGCTATTTGATGTTCATTATCAATTACTTTCACCGCTTTAGCAACTTCAGGAAAATCATACTTTTCTCTTAATTTTTGAATATCCACACCTCCATCATGATTCTGATTCAATAAATCACCAAAGTAAATCTTTATCAAAGATAAAATATCATCATTTATATCATATTTTTCTAAGATTTTTTTAGTAATACTTATTCCGTCTTTATATCCCGGTGGGTTGGCAGATGACATATTAAAAATGATTACATTACCTTGCTCCTGCTTTCCTTCTCTGTTACATCTTCCTGCTGCTTGAATGATAGAATCTAAAGGTGCAAGTTGACGGTATACTATGGGAAAATCCACATCAACACCAGCTTCAACTACTTGGGTACTAATTAAAAAACAAGGTTGTTCAGCTTTTAATAATTTTCGCACTTTGTCCAAAACTTGAGAACGATGATCAGGACACATCATAGAACTAAGATGAAAACAATGATCGGGAAATTTAGCAGATAATATTTCATATCCTGCCCTCGCTAATTTTTTGGTATTAACAATAATTAAGCCTTGATTTAATTTAGATGATTGAATGCTATCAACTAAATTTTTCCATTCCCAAATATCAGCAATATATTGATAATTAACACGGTTAAGTTGTTGAAATATTCTGCTGGTTTCAGTTTCAGGAATAATATCAACAACATCTGTTAAATCATCTTCATTAAGGTTGTGAAATGCTGGTTGGGTAGCACTCATTAAAACTATTGTACACCCCCAATCTGTGACTAATGTATTCAAAACATTTAATATTGGCCGGACTAAATCACTAGGTATAGATTGAGATTCGTCTAATAAGATAACTTTATTAATTAAACCTTGTAATTTTCGGCATTTAGTAGGATGATTAGCAAATAAACTTTCATAAAATTGGACTCCACTGGTGACAATTACTGGTTTATCCCATCTTTCTGTATTTAATTTATAATCTTTGGTTTCTGCTAATTTTGGTTCATATCCTGAATGATGTTCTAATACTGCATTTTCTCCAAATAATTGCCGATAAACAGCAGCAGTTTGTTCAATAATACTTTTTAATGGTCCGACATAAACTATTCCTGACATTTGATGTTTTTGACTGTGCAAATAAGCAAATCTCGCACTAGCAATGGTTTTACCAATTCCACAGGGTCCAGTTAATCTAAAAATTCCTTTGGGTAATTCACTTTTGTTGATACAATGTTGGGCAAAGACATTTCTAGCTTCACTAATCGCATTTGCTGATTGTGGAAACAAGGAATGAAGATTGAAACTCATTTTGTTATATGCAGAAAGCTCCAAATCTTGTACATATATGGAGCTTTCACCTTTATTTTCAATATTTTCAAATTTGCGAGCGTCTAATCTGTCATTATCAACTAAGACAGAAAATAACATTCTAACGGCAAATTCTCGCTGCAATTTAGGTAAATCAATATCTGGTAATTCTTGCGGTATAAAATCAGCTATTTCCTGTCTAGCTATTGCTAAACATTCCTCTAAACCTGCTGCTAATTGTTTATACTCACTACCTCTTAATCTCAACCTTTCTGATAAACCAGAATGATGGCCAGCGATGATATAAGCTATTGCGGGCGGTTCTTTTTTAGACATTTGTAAAGCTAAAACAGCACCGTGGGGAGAATGTACAACCCGCTTACCGTTATTTTGTAAGTATTCCTGCCATTTTTGCTGATATTTACCCAAATCATGCCATAAACCAGCATACTTGGCTACAGCTTGGAATTGTTGCGGTACAGCACTTGCAGACATTTCCGCAACATTCTGTAAATGTGCTGCTAGTAGTTGTTCTTTACAATCTGTAGTAATTCTTGCTAAGTATTTCATTTATAGTTATAATTGATGAAAAATTTTAAGTCTAGTTTATGCAGTTAAAGTTATGGGGTGAATGGGCATTATTCACAAGGCCGGAGTTTAAAGCTGAACCGCACAGTTACAGGGTAATTCCCTTTACTGCGGCTGTAGGTGTATTAGAGTCTATTTTCTGGAAACCAGAGATTAAATACAAGATTAATCACATCACGGTACTAAAGCCAATTAATACATTTACCATCCAGCGTAACATGGTGCAGTCCAAACAAAGCTATAAAAATGCTAAAGATTGGATGAGAAATGATGGTATAGGGAGTTACACTGCTGTGGGCGATCGCGCTCAGAGAAATCATGTCATATTGCATGATGTGGCCTATATCGTGGATTTTAATTTTGATTTACAAACAGAGGAAGATTTATCTAATAAATATGCAGCACAAATAAAGCGGAGAATTGAAAAAGGGCAATGTTTTAAACAACCCTATTTTGGATGTCGAGAATATATAGCCCATTTTTGTGTTCCTTCAGAAGAAGATCAACCAGCACCAGAGTTAAAAGGGGAAATAGATTTAGGTTTAATGCCTAAAAAAATGCACTTTATACCTGATCAAAAAGGTACAGTTTCTTGGCGTACTGCTCAAGGTTTTGTCAAAGGAAATGTAGTTACAGAATTTGCTCACTTTATAATGCGAGATGGGCGGTTATGTTGCAAGAATTAAATCAATTAGGAATTGCTTTAGAACAGGATAATCAACTCACATCCATAGGATTTAGTGAATGTCTGTGTCATTGGCAAATTAATTTACCTTTAGGTAGTTTTCAAGTTTTAGAAACAGCAGCAACCAAAGGTAAACCGAAATTTGGCAGAAAAATATTAGTACCAGATTTGCGGCGTAATGGCGATGAACCATTATTAATTGATGATGGGGGAGAATATGTTTTTGGTGCTGGTGATCGAGGTGGAAAACGGCATCAAATGTATTTACAACTTCTGGAAAGATGTTTACAAGAAACTAACCACGAAGCAGTTAAAGCAGTTTATGATTTTGTTACTAACACCACTGTAGAAAAAATTACAGCCCAGCTAACAGAAATTTATCCACCAGCAGCTAATACAGCAGCTAATACAGATTGGTGTCGGGATAGATTTGTGTTTCTATTTGAAGGTAAACAAATCACCAAAATTTCCGTAGTTCAAAAATGGTGGTCTAATTATTATGGCAGTAAACAAGATACCGTTCATGGAGTTTGTTTATTAACAGGTGAACAGACTTTAACAATGGGGCGAAAAATGCCCATGATGGTTAAAGGTGTACCTGGTGCTGCTACTTGTGGTGCTGCTATTAGTAGTTTTGATAAAAGTGCTTATCAATCTCACGGATGGGATGGAAATATTAACGCTCCCATTGGTTTTGAAAGTGCCGTTAGATTTCATAAATCTTTAGATTTTTTACTCAATAGTGACACCAATCGTTATAAATTAGGAGAGCAGATTTTTGTTTATTGGGGAGAAGAAGACGGGGAAGGTATTAATCCCGAAATATGGGAAAATCCAGCTTTTGAATCTATCTTTGCTAGTCCCCATAGTCCGAAAAAATTTAATTTGGAGGATATTAAATCTAGTAAATTTTATTTAGCCATTCTCAAAGGTAATAAAGGGAGAATTTCCGTTAGTGGTTGGAGTGAAGTTACTACCCACAAAATCAAAGATTCTATTGGGCAATTTATCCAATGTCAGCAAGTTAATGATTTGTCACCTAGTCCTATGTGGATGTTATGTAATAGTGCTTTTTTTAATCCTAGTAAAGAACATACAGACAGAATAGCAACAGCATTAATTAAAGCCGCTTTTTTAGGTGAAGCATTACCGGATGAATATGCTTACAGAATCATTGATAGGATATGTAGTGAAAAGGTGTTTCATGACTTTCCATCTAAATCTAAACAATCTCGATATTTTCCCAGACTGCAAGGTTTATTACTTTATTTAGCCACAAACAATATGAAATATCCCACAGGCGATCCAAAATTTGATACTGCTTACACTTTAGGCAGAATTGCATTTTTAATGCACCAATCACAAGTTAAAGCTCAAAATATGAGTGAAGATAATACTAATGTTATGCGTAGTTTAAAGACTTTATCTTCTACACCGACTCAAGTTTTTGCTCGGCTTTGTCATGGTTGTACTCATTATCATATAGAAAGTGATAATAGTGAATACATCAAAAAGTTACTAGCTGAAGAATTTGAAAACTTTGATATTTCCATATTGCCAGAAGTGCTAGATTTAAAATCTCAGGCTTTGTTTTTTCAAGGTTGGTGGCAAAAAAGAGCCGAGTTTTTTAAAAGTAAGGAAAAATCTGAGTAGGTTGGGTTGAACAAAGTGAAACCCAACAAATAATTGTCAATGTTAACCTCTCTTCAAACCGCTCTCCTACTAAGAGAAAGGCTTTAAAAACCAGTTTTTATCTAATTCTTGTCCCCCTTCCCTCGTAGGGAAGAAGCTAGGGGTTAAGTCTTCAAACTATCAACAAATCACAAGGAAAAAAAATCATGACTGCACATTTAGACCCTACTAAAAAACACGATGCAATTTTATTATTTGATTGTTTGGATGGTAATCCCAATGGTGATCCCGATGCCGGAAATCAACCAAGAATTGACCCTCAAACTAATCAAGGTTTAGTCACAGATGCCTGTTTAAAACGTAAGGTGAGAAATTATGTAGAGATGCTTGGTAAGGATGAACCAACACCAGAAAGATATAAAATATTTGTGGAAGAAGGAAGCGTATTAAATCAAAAAATCAGTCGCGCTTATACTGCTGTCGGTTTACCACAAAAAGAAGGAACACCAGAACAACAATTACAGGTTGCTAAGTGGATGCAGCAGAATTTTTATGATTTAAGAATGTTTGGGGCGGTACTTTCTACTGGTTTAAAAGCTGGCCAGGTTTGGGGACCCGTACAAATTAGTTTTTCTCGTAGTATTGATCCGGTTTTTCCCCAATCTGTGAGTATTACTCGTTGTGCTGCAACGGAAGAAAAAGAAAAAAAAGATGGTGTAAAAAAAGATAATAAAACTATGGGCAGAAAAGAGGTTTTACCCTATGGTTTATATAGGTCTTATGTTTTTTATAATCCCCATTTGGCTTTGGCAGAAAAATCTGGTTGTGTGAATGAACGAGATTTAGACTTATTTTGGCAAGCTTTGATTAATGCTTGGGAGTTTGATCGTTCTTCAGCACGAGGTTTTATGGCTTGTCGTGGTTTGTATGTTTTTACTCATGCCAGTAAATATGGTAATGCTCCCGTTCATGAGTTATTTGATAAACTGCAAATTAAGTCTAATGTTGATGTACCCCGCAGTTTTGCTGATTATCAGGTTGACTTGGATGAGGTGTTACCTGATGGTGTGACTTTGACAAAGTTGGTTTGAAAATGCGCGGATGGGTGGGTGTTAAGTCGGAGTGATTATGACTAAGCTGGAAACTCTTGCACTGTCTAGTTTTTATCCGTTGGGTGTTGTCAACCACCCGCGCACCTTACGCTGTAAGGGTTTCGGCGTTTTTCGCTCTTGTGCTGTTCTCTGGAATGGGGTATTATTTTGGCATCCGCGCAAATCGTTGTGGAAATGTCCTATTTCTAAGGGTTTGCGCGATCGGCAGTGACAATTACTAATTAAGGTAATTGAGGATTGAAACAACAGCCATATTAGCAAGAGGAGGTGGAAGTGCGGTGACAATTACTAATTAAGGTAATTGAGGATTGAAACGTCAAATATTGAGTGATCTGTGGCATAAAAGTCTTGTGACAATTACTAATTAAGGTAATTGAGGATTGAAACACGGCTGCTGTTGCGAACAGCACTGAACCCCACAACAGGTGACAATTACTAATTAAGGTAATTGAGGATTGAAACCAAAGTGGAGTAAAAACAGATATAAAAGTTCTGGAGTGACAATTACTAATTAAGGTAATTGAGGATTGAAACAAATATCAGCCCTATTTACCATGAACTATCAGCAATGTGACAATTACTAATTAAGGTAATTGAGGATTGAAACATTTTTAAGCACTATTTCGTACATCTCCTTAGTGACAATTACTAATTAAGGTAATTGAGGATTGAAACGCAACATCAACTAAAGCCTGAAGGCTGAAGTCATGTGACAATTACTAATTAAGGTAATTGAGGATTGAAACCCCCTTATTTTCTGACTCCAGAACAGCAAAAAGTAGGTGACAATTACTAATTAAGGTAATTGAGGATTGAAACATTAAGGATTGAAACTAAACTAAAAGATAATGATTTTCACAATAAGAAACTACACAGTAATTGCAGATTGACATGACAAAAACCCATACCACTCATCTAAACCCACACCAGTAGTAGCAGAAACCTGAAAAATTTGTATTTTTGGGTTTACCTGTTTTGCATATTCAATACATTTTTCTACATCAAACTGCAAATAGGGTAACAAATCAATTTTTGTAATAATCATAATGTCACTAGCGCGGAAAATATGAGGGTATTTAATTGGTTTATCCTCCCCTTCCGTCACCGACAAAATGACAACCTTAGCCTGTTCACCTAAATCAAATAAAGCCGGACAAACTAAATTACCCACATTTTCAATCATCACCACAGAATTTAATGGGGGGTTAAGTTCCTGTAAACCCTTTTCTATCATCGAAGCATCTAAATGACAACCTGTTCCGGTGTTAATTTGCACCACTTTACAGCCTGTAGATTTAATTCTTTCTGCATCATTAGTAGTTTCTTGATCACCTTCAATGACGCTGATGTTTAACTTCTCTTTTAAATCATTAATAGTACGAGTTAATAAAGTAGTTTTACCCGCACCAGGAGAACTCATTAAATTTAAAGCCAGGATATTTCTACCTTTAAACCAGCCTCGATTTTGAGCAGCTAATAAATTATTTTTACCTAAAATTTCCTGCTCTAAAGAGATAGTAGTATTATGAATTTTAGCGTGAACATTTGCAGGTGATTCATGGTGATGATGATCATGGGAATGGGTAATTACAGTTCCATCGGGTAAAGTGTGAGTATGAGAATGTTGATTTTCCATGTTTGTAATAGTTGTATTGTTATCATCAGAACAGCCGCAGGTTACACACATAATTCTTCTACTTCAATTTCTTTAATGTTTAATTCTTGACCGGTTATTAAATCTAATTCTACACTACCACATTCACAAATTCCAAAGGGTTTATCTACATAAAATGTATTACCACATTGGCGACATCTTGCCATGCCCGGTATTTCTAATATTTCTAATATTGCCCCTTCGACTATTGTACCTTGGGCGCAAATATCAAAGCAAAATTTGATGGCATCGGGCATAATGGCGGATAGTTTGCCTATTTCTAATAAAACTCTTTGGACTTTTTTATTTTGGGCGTTTTCGCTAACGATAGCGATGATGTTTTGAGTTATTCCTAGTTCGTGCATTTTGAGGTGACTGGGGACTGGGGACTGGGAAGAAATTAACCAATAACTAAATAACTAATGACTAACATATTCTAGGAAGTTGATCACCTACTAGCATATCTACTATTCTTTCTGCACCAAATGCTGTTTTTAATAATACTATTCCTGGGGGTTGGGGGAGAATTTCACCAATAATTGCTGCTTGTTTTCCGGCTGGGTGATTTTGCATTGTTGATAATATTAACTCGGCTTTTTCTTTGGGTGCAATTATAACTAATTTGCCTTCGTTGGCTAAATATAAAGGATCTAAACCTAAAATTTCACACATTCCATTTACTTCTTCTCGTACAGGAATGGCTTTTTCATTAATACTAATTCCCACATTGGCAGTTTGGGCAAATTCATTTAATACTGTGGCTAAACCTCCTCTGGTTGCATCTCGCATAGCTTTAATTCCTGGGCAAACATTAATAATTTCGGCGACTAATTCATGTAATGGTTGACAGTCACTTTCTATATCTGTTTCTAATGCTAATTCTCCCCTAGCAATTAAAATAGCAGCACCATGATTTCCTATTTCGCCGTTAATAATTACCACATCACCGGGTTGAATATTGCGGGGAGAAATATCAATTCCTGAAGGAATAATACCAATACCCGCAGTATTTATAAAGAGTTTATCAGCACAACCACGATGGACGACTTTAGTATCTCCCGTCACTATTTGTACCCCTGCTTTTTGGGCGGCATCTTGCATACTAAAAACAACTTTTCTTAAAGTTTCTAACTCCAAACCCTCCTCTAAAATCATACTACAAGTAAGATATAAAGGTTTCGCACCACTCACCGCTAAATCATTAATAGTGCCATTAACCGCCAACTCCCCAATATTTGAACCAGGGAAAAACAACGGATCAACCACATAGGAATCAGTAGTAAAAGCTAACCTATTTCCTAATAGAGAAAGTTGAGATAAATCAAAACTCGCTTGGTCTTCCAACTGTGATAAAATCGGATTATCAAAACTACTAACAAACACATCATTAATTAAATCTCTCATAGCCTTACCACCACTACCATGAGATAAATTAATGTGAGTATCTTTCACCTTATTAGCACGACGGCGCACCTGTTCAATTTTTTGAAATAGCGGATTTTTAACTTCTTGATTATTGTAAACTTCCATATTAAACATCTTCATCTTATAAACTTCTTAACTTAAAAATTTTTCTTTTCTTCCTTTGTGTACTTTGCGTACTTTGCGGTTAGAAAAAAATGAATTGGTGCGTTACGACAACGCCAACGCACCCTACAAATTACCTCCCAGTTTCTTCATGTCTTCCAGCGTGTTTATCAGAATGTAAAACACCACCAACCGCCCAGTTATCCCGTTCAAATTCATCAATGTGAACAGTGATCCATTCCGGTTTTGTACCTAAAGCAGAAACTAAAGCATCTGTGACAGCTTGCGCTAGTTTCCGCTTCTTTTCTATAGAGTGTCCTTTGGCAATTTGCACAGTTACAAATGGCATAATAATTTACCTTTAATCTACAACTTATAAGATCCCCGACTTCTTTTTTATATTCTCTATAAATGAATACATTTATTAAAATAAATCAGGGACTTATGTGAGGTTTTAACTGACATTTGCCACTACTTTATTTTGCTGGTTGGCTTTTTTCTCCATTGTTGTCAGTCTGCCATATTTATAATATGCTGCACAAGCACCTTCGGAAGAAACCATACAAGCACCAATGGGATTTTCTGGTGTACAAGTTGTGCCAAATACTTTACATTCCCAAGGTTTCAAAACTCCTTTGAGAATGTCACCACATTTACAGGCTTTATGATCGGGAACTGTTAAATTAGGAATAGCAAATTTAACTTCGGCATCAAATTGGGCGTATTCTTCCCTTATTTGAAAACCAGAATTGGGTATTTCTCCTAAACCACGCCATGCAAATTTTTCACGGGGTGTAAAAACTTGATTCATGGCTGTTAATGCGTTTTTATTTCCTGCTTTTTCAACTAAGCGATTATATTGATTTTCAACTTCACAGCGATTTTCTACTATTTGTTTTAATAACATCCAAATAGATTGAAAAATGTCTAATGGTTCAAAGCCAGAAACAACGATGGGTTTATGATATTTTTGGGCAATAAATTCATAGGGTTCTGTTCCTATGACCATACTTACATGACCTGGACCAACAAAACCATCAAGTTGTAAATCTGGATTTTCTAATAATGCTTGTAATGCGGGAATTACTAATACATGATTAGAAAATAAACTAAAGTTGGTAATATTTTCTGCTGCTGCTTGGAGAACGGTAAAAGCGGTACTGGGGGCGGTGGTTTCAAACCCTAAACCGAAGAAAACTATTTCTTTTTCGGGGTTTTCTTTGGCAATTTTTAAGCTATCCCAGGGTGAATAAACCATACGGATATCTGCGCCTTGGGCTTTTGCTTGTAAAAGGCTGGTTTTTGAACCGGGTACGCGCATGGCATCGCCAAAAGTTGTTAAGATGATGTGAGGATTTTGGGAGAGGGCGATCGCATCATCTATTCTACCTTTAGGCATTACGCACACTGGACAACCAGGTCCATGAATTAGTTCAATATTATGGGGTAATATTTCTTCGATGCCGTATTTAAAGATAGAATGGGTATGTCCGCCACATACTTCCATAATTTTTAAATGTTTGTCTATTTGGCGGCTGAGTTTTTCTATTTCTTTTTGTAAGGCTTGGGCTTTTTCTGGGTTACGAAATTCGTCTACATATTTCATATTTTTATTGAACCACGAAGGCGCAAAGACGCAAAGGAAGAAAAGGGTTTTTAGGTGTATGCTTGGGATATTTCTTGCAGTAGTTTTAGGGTTTCTGCTGCTTCTTGTTCGTTAATTCTGTTCATAGCAAAACCAACGTGAACAAGTACCCAGTCGCCTATACATTTTTCTGGTGGGTGTTGTTCGTCTACGATGCACGCTATGTTTATTTGACGTTTGACTCCGCCGACATTTACCATTGCTAGTTTATGTTCTGGGTTGGTTATTTCTACAATTTGTCCGGGTATTCCTAAACACATTTTTTTATTTTCCTTTTTTATAAGAACCGCAGAGGCGCAGAGAACGCAGAGGTTTTAATTTAGAATGAGATAAAAATCAAATTATTGAATTTCTATCTTTTTCTCTTTTTAACTGTCACCTGTCACCTGTCACCTGTCACCTCATACATCTAGCAGCAGCTATAACAGCTTGTCCTAATGATAAACCGCCATCGTTTGCTGGTACTATGCTATGGGTGAAAACTTCTATTCCTAGTTTTTTTAAGTTTTTGGTTGTTTGTTCTAAAAGTATGCGATTTTGAAATACTCCTCCTGTTAATGCTACTTGATTAATTTTGTGTTCTTGGGTTAGTTGTTTAACTATTTCTGTGATGACAATAGCTAAACTTATGTGAAATTTTGCAGCTATTTCTGATGGTGAAATTTGCTGCTTGAGGTCTTGTAATATCCCTTCCCACATCGGTGCAGGGTCTATATAATAAATTCTATCTAATTTTTCAATTTTCCAGGGATAATTTATAGTTTCTTCATCTTTGTTTAATATGTTAACATTAGCTGTTGCCTCCATTTCTATGGCTGCTTGTCCTTCATAGCTGCATTCTTCCCGACATATACCTATTGCTGCTGCTACTGCATCAAATAACCGCCCAACTGATGATGCTAAGGGTGTGTTAATACCTTTTTCTATCATCTGGTTGAGTAGTTTTAAGGGTTTTTGTTCTATAAATTTGATAATTTCTAAATCAGCATATTTTTGTTTAATTTCTTCCCAGTTAAATGCAGTTTGTAAATGGGCGTAGGTATTTCGCCAAGGTTGATAAATTGCCTGTTCTCCTCCTATCATGGCGACAGGTTTAAATGTGGCTATTCTCTGAAATTTCTGATAGTCAGCTAATAAAAATTCCCCTCCCCATAATGTCCCATCTTCCCCATATCCTAACCCATCAAAGGCTATTCCTAAGATTGGTTTTGCATCTAATGGTATTTTATTTTCTGCCATGCAAGCTGCTATATGGGCGTGATGATGTTGAATTTCTATTAATTTAATTTCGTTACTTGTTGCTAATTCTTTTCCCAGTTTTGATGATAAATATTCTGGATGTTTATCAATAGCAATTATTTCTGGTTTATGTGCAAATAAATTCAGATATAAATTCAATGTTTCTTGATAAGCATTAAAAGCAGCAGCGTTTTCTAAATCTCCTAAATGTTGGGATAAAATCGCCTCACCTTCTCTTAATAAACAAAAAGTATTTTTTAACTCGCTACCCATTGCTAAAATAGGTGCTACTTTCTCAAAACCAGATGGTAAAATAATTGGTGCTGGTGCATATCCCCGCGCACGTCTCAGGGTTTGTATTTTATCATCAATAACCCTCACAACTGAATCATCAACCCGGTTAACAATATCCCGGTTATGTAATAAAAAATAATCTGCTATTTTCCCTAACTTCTCTTTAGCATCTTCATTATTTATACATTGTGGTTCATCAGAAATATTACCGCTAGTCAAAACTATAGGGCGGTTCATTCTTCTGAGAATTAAATGATGTAAAGGCGTATAAGGTAACATAAAACCCAAAGTATTTTGTCCTTGTGCAACTGATATAGCTACCTGTTTTTCAGGTTTAATATTTAATAAAACAATAGGTGCAGCAGGACTGGTTAATAAAGTTTTTTCTAAATCAGAAACATAACAATATTCAGATATAATATTAATATCCCTAGCCATCAAAGCAAAAGGTTTATGATAACGTCTTTTCCGTTCCCTTAACTTTTTAACAGCCGTTTCTTGAGTTGCATCACAAGCTAAATGAAAACCCCCTAAACCCTTAATAGCGACAATTTCCCCCTTTTGTAATAAAGTACAAACCGCATCCACATCATCCAACATCGAGAACATATCAGCAATAACAGGTTGACCATCACCGCGTTCTAACCAAGCACTTGGACCACACTTAAAACACGCCACAGGTTGGGCATGAAAACGCCTATTTTCCACATCTTCATATTCTGTGTTACAGTCTCCACACATCGGAAACTTAACCATACTCGTATGATTTCTATCATAAGGAATAGCCCAAATAATAGTTAACCTCGGACCGCAATGAGTACAATTTGTAAAAGGATAACGAAAATAACGACTAAAAGGGTCAAAAATTTCCTTTTGACATTGAGAACAAGTTGCTGCATCAGGGGAAATTTCAGTTTTCACCACAGTATTCACACTGTGAGAAATCACAAAATCATCAAAATCAAAATTACCCAAATATGGACTTCTAATTAACTTATTAATTTTAGCCAAGGGCGGACATTCCTGATATAATTTATCTACAAACTCAGTAATTTCCTCCTCACTACCAGCAACCCGAATTAAAACCCCTTCCCCATCATTACAAACATCACCCTTCAAACCACAAAATTTCGCCAACCGATAAACAGTAGGACGAAAACCCACACCTTGAACAATACCCTTAACCCTAATTTCTTCTCTTATCATCTTTGCGCCTTTGCGTCTTTGCGTGAGATTAATAAAATTAAAAAATCAAAACCCGATTATTCCCAGAATCAGAAACTACCATATTTTCCCCACAAACCTTAATTCCGTAACACCAATTTAAACTTTCCCTAGTTGGTAAACCAAAATCCTTATTTTCACTCTTACTTGTAAAACTATCCTGTCCCAATATTCCATCAGCATCTGCACCCTGTAACAAAAAAATATTTTCCCTTTTCTTCCATCCTAACAAACGAGAATTAGCAGTATCAGCAACTATTAACCAATCTTCCCAAATATCTATACCATAAGGCATACTTAAACTACTACGACTAGGAAAATAAATACCTTGATTTAATTCCACAAAATTAAAATTTTTCTGACCCAAAACCACCGCACAAGAACTATTATTTTCTGTGGGTATTCCTTCCCAAATCATCACCCGATTATTACCCGCATCTGTCACCACAAAATTACCATTCCAAATCGTGATATCATGACACCAACGCATACTAGCAGCAGTGGGAGAACCGCCCCCGTTTTCATTACGAGAAATCATGTTTGGTTGTCCCAAAACTATATCCGCAGGTTGTCCATTTTCTGTAGGTAAACTATGCCAAATTAATAATCTTCTATTTCCAGTATCAGCAACAAATAATTGATTTTTATAACATAAAATTCCATAAGGCCAATGTAAAGTATTAGCTGCTGGTTGTTGACTGCCCCTGTTAGGTTCATTATCAATAAAATTACTTTGTCCTAATACTAAATCTGCGGGTTGATTATTTTCCTCTGGGAGATTATACCAAATTAAAATCCGATGATTCCAAGCATCAGCAACAGCTAAACCATTACCATATTTACAAATACCTGTAGGAACACTAAATGTATTTTTTCCTGGTGTACCTTTGGCGTTTTGTCCTTCACTAAAAAAGTCCGGTTGTCCGATAATTAAATCTGCCGGTTGGTTATCTTCCATCGGTAAATTTCGCCATCCTAATACCCGATGATGTCCTGTATCCGACACCCATAATGGTCCACTTGGTGATAGTAAACAAGCTGCACGGGGTCCGAACATTGTTGAGGGTGTGGGTGCAAGGGGTATGGTTATTTGTTCGGGTTTGTTAGGGTTTCCTAAGATGATTTTTGCAGCTTGGGAAGTGAGGGGTATTGGGTTCATTATTATTTCACGCAGAGGCGCAAAGAGAAGGAGAAGTTTTGGGGTTTATTTATTTAAGAATATTTGATGATACTAAGATGTAGTTTTAATGGCAATTTAGTCTGCTGTTGTTGTTTGAGTGTAAAAACCCGTTTTGGGTTTATCCCATTACCATAGTTATGCTCGCTAATCTAGAACACCAATTCATTAATCGTCAGGGTGAAGCATTCGGACAGAATATGAACTGGTTTCAGCGATAGTTTATCACCCGAATGCTTCGCCCCTAATAAGGTTAGGGAAAAATTAGGTAACGTCTGAGAACCCCAAATGACTTCTAGTAGGTAAAAATAAATGAACTTATTGTATATATGGGGTGGGTTTATCGGTTAAATTAAGGAAAAAACAGGGAATAATCAGACCTATCCTGAAAAATGCTTGCTATATCAGCAATTTCCTAATTTATCTCCATATAACTGCTGTGCGGCCATTGTCCACCTAATAAGGCGTAGATTTCTACAGGTTTAGCAGAAATTGTTACCCCAATCTCATAAGATTTACCTGTAAAAGCGGCAAAGCGACGACAAGCTTCATCATAAAAATGACTGCGGCGATAATTTTTATTGGTTAAATCAATGGCAAACAATCCATAAAAATAGCGAGGAATACTTTGGATTGTTTCCACAATTTGACCTAAATTTCTCGCCAAAATTGCATTTCTAGGAACTTCTGTTCCCCAAGCGGTATCTAATGCCCAAGAAGCTGAACTTAAATGAGAACCGCCACAAATTCCGCAAATTCTAGGGGTGACAATTAAACCGGCTTGGGGGTCTTTTCCGCGTAAAATTATTTCAAAACCGCGAAAAAGTTCTGCATGAGTCCAGGCATTTGTAACATATCCGTCTTCGATTTCTACACGGACATCTAAATCACCTTCGACTCTACCAACGGGAGCAATATCTAATGTTTGAATTGGCATAATTTTGATGATTGATGATTGGTGATTGGTGATTGGTGATTGGTGATTGGTGATTGGTGATTGGTGATTAGTGATGGGGAAAAACTCTTACCCAGTCCCTAATCCCTAAACCAAGAAAAAGTCTTCATCAGCCCATTTTGGTGCTGCATCTTTAGCAACAACTGTGAGAACTGCGTAATCTTTTTGGTTGACTCCGGGCGGTATTTCTTTGGGAACACCCATAATTGTTTGAGTTTTAAATACTGTTCCTGGTTTGAGATCATGGAAGGGAAATTCTGGTTCTGTGCAACCAATACAAGGCATTCCGGCGCGGGTTTTTGATGATACGCGATTCCAAAGAATGCGGTTACAGGAAGAACGGGTCATGGGACCACGACAACCTAAGTCATAAAAGAGACAGCCTTTACGTTGTCCAAATTCTGCGGTTGTGGCTTTGTAAGCAAAATGAATGTTACGAGTACAACCAGTTTGGGTAAAGGTGTTAAAGAAGGTTTGGGGACGGTGTAGGTCGTCTAGGGTAATATCGCTGATGCGTCCGGTAGCTATGGCGACTAATATCTGGGTTATCCAGTCAGGATGGGCGGGACATCCGGGTATATTTATTACAGGTAAACCGGCTTTGCTGACAAAATCTTTACCTAAAAAACCACCTTTGTCCCGTTTCAGAAATTGTAAACCCTCAGATTCGCTGGGGTTGGGTGACATTGCAGGAATACCGCCCCAAGTGGCACAGTCGCCAATGGCTACAACAAAGTTCGCAGCTTGGGCTAATTCGTTTAACCATTCTTTCATCGGACGATCTGCAAAACGATTCCATTCTCCTGTACCATTGGGGGCGTTAACTACGCTGCCTTCAAATACCAAAATATCTAGGGGAGTTTTACCTAAGACACATTCCCAAAGCAGGGTTTGTAAGTTTGCACCGAGTTCTAAACCCAGGGAAGGATGCCAAAGAATTTTAATGCCAAAGTCTGCTATTAAATCACAAGCTGTAGGTTCTTCGGCATTGAGAAATGACATGGTGTTACCTGAACAAGCACCACCTTGCAGCCAGAGTACATTTGTCATTGGCTATGATTTTTCTATTGTAGATGTGGAGAGATACACGGGATTATTTCACGGGATTATTCCGTCAGTGTTGATGGGGAGATACGCAGGAATTTTAGCAACATTATCAATTTTTGAATTTCTACTACTGAGGATTTTTGTAGAGTCTCGCTGATTGATTATTATTGTTATTTTAACATAGGATTTCTGTCTGAATCAGAATTGACAGGATTTGTTGATTTACTGGATTTTGATTGATTGATGATACAGAAATCTATTCTCAAGTGATCAATTTATCTCTACAAAAATTAACATTAGTAATTTTACGCTAGATTTCTCTTAAATGAATCTTTTATAGTGAAAAATATTAATGTTATTACCCTTTCCTTGAATCTTAACAAAGGATAGGTACAAACACTTTATTTTCATGATTTAGTAGGGGTTTAGCACTGGTAAACCCTTCCAGGAATCAGGAGTCAGGAGTCAGAAGAACTTTTACAAAGTTGACTGCTGATAGTTGATAACTGATAGCTAATAGCTAATAGCTAATAGCTATTAAAAGGGGAATCTGTAAAAACTAAATAACTGCGTAAGTCGGCTTAGTTGATGACTCAATTACTATGGCCAATTTATGACTTCTAGTGTTACAGATTCTGCCGTAAAAGCGGCTATGGCGGCCATTTCTGATGAGTCAGCAACAGCAGAGGAAAAAATCCAAATGCTGATAGAAATGGCGCAGGGTTTTCTCAAAAAACCGAAAAATTACCAAGATTTACGCAGTGGGTTAGGATTGTTTTATCGTGCTTATCAAATGTGTGGTGAAGATTATCCTTTACTGAAAGCACAGGCAAAAGTGGGAATGGCGGGTACTTTACAAATAATACCCGATTCTAATCCCCAATTATTAGTACAAGCTAAGGATAGTTACGAAGAAGCTTTACCTATTTTACAGCAGTTTGCTACACCAGAAGAAGTAGCAGAAGCGCAGATGAATTTGGGTTTAGTTTTACAGTCTTTAGTTGCCTATAATTTAGCGCGGATAACTGATAGTATCCAAGCTTATCATGAGGCTTTGCGGGTGTTTACTTGGCAAGAATACCCCCAAGAATATGCGATTTTATATAATAATATTGCGATCGCCTATCTTTCAATGCCCATGGCATCTGAACGGGAATATTTACGTCAAGGGTTAGCAGTACAATCTTTTGAAGTAGCACTTGAGCATATTAACATAATTGATCATCCCAGGGAATATGCCATGTTGCAAAATAATTTAGGTAATGCTTTGCAATATTTAATTAGTTCCCATCCTATTGACAATAATTTGCGGGCTGTTGCAGCTTACGATGAAGCTTTAAAAGTGCGTAATTCTAGAGATACACCCTTGGAATATGCTAACACAATTTCTAACAAAGCTAACGTTCTTTTTAACTTGCCAGACAACCCCGAAAAACCAGAATTAGGGAATCCTAAAAACCTGCTACAAGCCAAATTCTACTATCAAGAAGCTTGGCAAATATTTACAGCACATCAAGAAATTGAGAAAGCGGAAATAGTAGCCCAAGCAATCCAAGATTTAGAAGCAGAAATACTAGCAGTTTCCTTAAATTAAATATCAGGAGTCAGTAGGGGCAAAGCATTCGGAAAATACCCTTGGACAAAAATTGATACTTGATTGCCCGAATGCTGATGCTGCCAGCACGCTTCGCGAACGCCCGTAAAGGAGTCAGGATTCAGAATATTTACTTGCATCAAAAATGGAGAAAAGCAAGTATTTTTATCAGGTTTCATTAATCAGGTTTCATTAATCAGGCTTCAATATCAAATCAAACAAACTGATGAATCTGATGAATCCTGAAAAATGACTATTAACTTGTCAACAAATAGGAGAAAAAACAATGTTTGATTTTATCAACAACCCAGAATTTAGAGATTTTCTTTATAGTTTAAATACCAACCTCAATTTTACCACTGCATTAGCTTGGTTAGCCATTGCCGTAATTTTATCAATGGTAGGTGGTGCAATTGGAGGTATGATATTAGCAGGTAAAGATTTAGGCTACAAATTTTCAGCCACCATTGGTAGTTTATTTGCCCCTGCTGGCGTAATTCCCACCCTCATTTTAGGGTTATTAATTTTAAATTTGTTAGGCAACTAATAGGTAACTAATACGTAACTAATAGGTAACTAATAGGAGGATATATGTTAGAATTAGGCTGGTTTTCTTTGAGATTATTTCTCAAGGGTAAATTATTTCGTGATCCACTATATTTTCTGCGTCAAACAATAATCGCTAGTGGTATTGGTACACTATTATTAATTTTATTAGCACAGCTATCAATTCCCCTTTGTATTCCTATTACTGTAACTAGTTTAGTTACAGGTGTCATGATGCCTTTTCTACTGAAAGATTTTCGCATGAAATGATGCAGTTACAATTATAAAACTTATCAATCCCTACAGATTTATCTGGGGGATTGTTTTATGATTGAACGCAGATAAACGCAGATAAACGCAGATTTTTATGGATAATTTAAATGAATTAATAGCAGATATTCAAAGATTTGAAGCAATTATTTCTGACTGGGATGAAAGTCAAAGATGTGTGGCCGTTGCTTTAAAAAGTGCGGTTGAAGCTTTACATAAAGCAGCTTTAACGAACTTGATTAAAAGTTTGAAAAAGGATAATTTAGCCGCTTTAAGCAATGCGGTAAATGATGATATTGTTTATGCGGTTTTATTGTATCACAATTTGGTAAAACTGCCATTATCAGAACGGATAAAAACAGCATTAGCGGAAATTCGCCCTAGTTTACAAAGCCATAATGGGGATGTGGAATTAGTTGCTATTAAACCACCGGATACAGTTGAAGTTAAGTTAATTGGTAGTTGTAGTAATTGTGCCAGTTCTACTTTAACTTTAACTCAGTTAGTAGAACAAACTATTAAAAACCATTGTCCAGAAATTACTAAAATTGTAGCTGTTAATAATACTCCTAATTCTACAATTGCTACTATTCCCACAAATTCCTATTGGGTAAGAGTTACGAATGTTAATGAACTTCCTGAAAATCAAATATTAGGAGTTAGAATTGAAAATCATAACTTGATTTTATACAAACAAGATAATAAGGTACACTGTTATGGTAATGCCTGTTCTCATTTAGGTTTTCCCTTGGATAAAGGTAAAGTTAAAAATGGTATTATCACCTGTGCATCCCATCAATTTGAATACGATTTAAATACAGGCAAATGTTTAACAGTACCGGATATTTCTCTACAAAGTTATCAAGTGCAAGTTAAAGGTGATAAAGTGTATGTCCAGGTTTAAAGTTTGAGATTCCTGTGGAAATTTTATTAATAAATATTAATAAATATTAATAAATATTAATAAATATTAATAAATATTAATAAATATTTTTGGAGCATCTACTCCTACTCTTTTTTGTAACAAATAGCAAGTTTCTGTAACGACACACCAGGTTGTAATAAATTGCTGATTAGCTAAATCTTGAAATCGTTTTTTGGCGGCTATATAAACTACATCTTGTTTATTAGCAAGAGCTAACCAAAAGCCTGTATCAACTATGATCATATTTTTGATTAAGTTCACGATCTAAGTAGTTTTTATAGTTTTTAGAGAGGTCAGTTTCAGCTTCTATACAACCGATAAAGTCTGACCAGTCTTGCAAGGAATTTTCTGAAGATTTGTGTTGATTCAGAAGATAGGGTTTTTTTAGGACTTCTACAAGTTCGACTATGATTTGTTGTGCATCGGGAGGAAGAGAGGCAATATCTTGTTGAATTGTATCTAAGTTCATAATCTGATTTTGCTGTTTCTCTGATTATAGTTTAGCGAGAATTTTTTTTACAAAACCAATCAGATTCAGATAAGGTGTATTACATTTCATTAACGCACCCTACATAGCGATCGCTTCCCTATCCGTAAACATCGCATTTAATAATAGTTAAGGAAGTACAAAAAAAGGAAGTAGAGCGATATCGCTTTTCTCAAAGATGTTTAACAGTGAAATTATTGGGTTTTTAGCAGAAATACATAGTAAGAT
>NZ_JAQMTI010000137.1:0-7567 GCF_028329225.1 Sphaerospermopsis kisseleviana CS-549
CTAGAGCGTCGATTCAGTAATGCTAGGTAATCTGTTTTTACCTTGTAGGGGCGAAGCATTCGGACAGAATATCAATGGTTTTAGCGATAGGTTATCACCCGAATGCTTCGCCCTGACGATTAATGAATCGGTGTTCTAGAAAAACTAAACCTTAAAAATTCTCCTTCCCAGTCTCAGACTGGGAATGCAAAAGGTGAGTCTCTGACTCACAACATGGTAAAATAATATTAATGATTCCTAGTTGAAGATATAATAGATAAATACTTTTATTCCCTGCTATGATTATGACAACAGAATTACTTCAAAAAGTTATAGAAACGGTGGAAACTTTGCCAATAGAAGAACAAAAGACTATTCTTCAACGTTGGTTATGTGAGTTAGAAGAAATTAAAGTTTCTCAATCAGATAAGTCTCAGATGAAATTATCAGAATTTCTGCTTTTACCTGAATTAGAAGAAAATGAAACATTATTTGCAAGAGATAAAGACACAGGTAGAGATATTTCATTATGACTTATTTATTAGATACTTGTGTTATTTCTGAATATGTCAAAAAACAACCTTGTCAACAGTTTAATCGCTGCGACTGCATCTGAAAATAATCTGATCATTGTTACTCGTAATATTAGTGATTTTGCTTTTTCGTCTGTTAATGTTTTTAGTCCTTGGGATGAATATATCAGCATTGACTAAGGAGTAAACACAGACAAAAAAACACCCAAAATCAAACCATAAATTTAACAATCACATCCTGTAAATCCTCAAAACTCTAAATATCATTAATTTTTTGACCTTTGACTTTTGACTTTTGACTTCCCGAAGGGTGTCCTGATTCAGACAAATAAAAATAATATGCACTATAAATATACTCTTCCCACCTTATTTATCCTCACCTCCCTCACCCTGACACCACCAGCAACAGGACAGGGTTTATCATGCAGTAAAGAAATAGATGCCATAGCCGAAAAAATCACCGTTTTAATTGATAATGGTAAATACAATGGTTCGGGAACTTTAATCAAAAAAGATGGGAATACTTATTCTGTTCTCACCGCTTTTCATAATTTCCGAGATCAGAATTTAAGATATACCATTGTCACCCCTGATGGACAACGTTATCCCATTAATGTGCAGAATATCAAACCTCTGGGAACTGCGGTAGATTTAACGGTAGTGCAGTTTAGCAGTAATAGAAGTTATCAAATAGCGAAGTTGGGTAATTCTGATGTGGTGCAACGTCGGGATAATGTTTATGTCGGTGGTTTTCGTCCCCCAACAGGAAATGTTCCTACTCCGCTTTACGACTGTTTTAATGGGGAAGTTTCCGCTAATGCTAAACAGGTGACTGTGGATGGTGGTTATAATTTAGTTTATACTAACCAGACTGTCAAAGGTATGAGTGGGGGACCGGTGTTAAACCAGCAAGGTGAGGTAATAGGTATTAAGGAAAACTAGAAATTTAACAATCACATCCTGTACATCCTATAATCCTGGACATCCTGATTCAGACAAAAAAAGACGCTAAGGAAAACTAGAAATTTAACAATCACATCCTGTACATCCTTAAATCCTGGACATCCTGATTCAGACAAAAATCATCAATATCATTTTACCATGTTGTGAGTCAGAGACTCACGTTTTGCATTCCCAGTCTGAGACTGGGAACGAGAATTATTCGATTTCTATTGATTGAATTATCATTTCTACAGTGTTTAAAAACTTGTCATATTCATTTTCTTCTGCTGAATAAATAATCACATAAGCTTTATTTTCTTTCAAAGTCATTACATACATATTCTTGATTTTTTCATCACCGTTTCTACCAGTTGCAATGATTTTTCTTCCTTGTTTCCCACTAAAAAAATATGTATCTCTTGTTGTGACTTTCCCATCTGTTAAATTATCAGTTATATCCTGTTCTTGAAAGTTTTGCAGCTGATCTAAAGTTTCTAAATAAGGAAAACTACTAATTATCAATCTTGAATTTTTTCGAGGGTGAATAAATGTCACAAGTTTATCATCTAAAGCATTTGGTGTTGCATCTTGAGGCCAACATTCTGGATATTCCAGATTGATATTATATTCTCTGTTTTGATAGGTTGCTAATTTTCCATCACATTCGGGAAGACGACTGTTAAGAAATACAAAAATAATAATTCCTGTCACTAATATACCTAATCCTACAGAGTTTTAAATCATATCCTGCTATATATTCTTGAACTATAAAAAAATCTTGGTTTTCTTGGGGATAAGCTAAAAGTCGGGGTATTTGTGGATGTTTACCTAGTTGATGCAGGATTGTAGCTTCCCGTGCAAATAATTCTTGAGATTTTTTTATTGTTTCCGGTTCGGTGCTTGATGGTGTAAAATGTTTAACTACACATTCACTTGGTGGGGGTACTTGGGTATCTTCCGCTAAATAAGTTGTACCAAATGTACCCTGTCCTATCTTACTGATGATTTTGTATCGTGCTGCAATGATTCTACCAATCATCCGATTCACCCTTCTACCCAGATAATCATATACATATATTAAATCATGGCTAATAGCAATTTTACTGAAAACAGGGAAAGTTTCAGATCCCCCCAACTCCTGTCTTAATAAGCAGGGTTAAGATGAATTATACAGATATGGGGTTTTGCATGATGTAAAAATTCACAATATCATAATACAATAGCTATAGCAGTCAGTTAGCAATATCCTCTATTATTGAATATGACTATACAATCAATATCAACCCCAGAACCTACACCAGAAGTATATAAAGGACAGTTTGGAGAATTTACCATTACTAAGGGCGATCGCATCGGTGTGATCATCTATCGTACAAGTTTAATGATAGCAGCAATTAGTTTTGCTATTGGTAGTAATTTAGCTTTATTTTATGCTGATTATCCCTTAGCTATTCAAGCTATTACCCCTCTTTACACTGTTTTTAGTTTAGCTTTGGGTGTGAGTTTATTAACTATTCACATATATATGAAGTTGCTACATCAAATTTTACAACTTTTCTGGATAATTGGTAGTATTTCTGCCTTAATTTTCGCACATTTGGATCATCAACCTTTTGCGAATACTATTTATAATCAACCACTAACATTATTTGGTGTGGGTTTTACTTTTGCTGCTTTAACAGGTATTTTCTTTAAAGAAGGATTTTGTTTTAATCGGTTAGAAACGAAAATCTTAACTCCCCTTGTTCCACTTTTATTATTAGGACATTTAGCAGGAATTTTATCAACTCAAGCAGAACAGGTTTTATTAGGTATTTGGGTAATTGCTTTTTTAGTGTTTGCGTTGCGGAAAACAGTACAAAATATTCCCGCAGATATTGGTGATAAGTCGGTTTTTGATTATTTGAAGAATCAAAGATTAGCAAAGGGTTAAAGATCAGAATATCTCACGCAAAGACGCAAAGGTTGATTTTTTGAAAATGTCTACTATAGAAGATCGCAAATATTGGTTAGCTTGGTCGCAAATTTCGGGAATTGGTCCAATATTATTACAACGATTACACCAGCATTTTGGTAAATTAGAAAATGCTTGGAAAGCGAGTCCTGCGGAATTACGAAAAATCGAAGGTTTTGGTTTTCAAACTTTAGAAAAAGTTGTACAACAAAGAAGTCGTATAAACCCAGAACAATTACTGATTCAACATCAACAAATAAACCCGAATTTCTGGACACCCGCAGATTTAGAATATCCCCAATTATTAAGAGAAATTCCCACACCACCAGCAATTTTATATTATCGTGGTGAAGTTGATTTACAAGAAAATTCAGGGAAAAAACCCTTGGTAGGTATAGTGGGAACTCGTAAACCTACAGAATATGGAATAAAATGGACTCGTCAAATTAGCACTGCTTTAGCTAAAAATGGTTTTACTGTGGTTTCGGGAATGGCCGAAGGAATAGACACGGAAAGTCACACCGCAGCGATGAAAGCAGGAGGAAGAACTATAGCGGTTGTAGGAACTGGTGTAGATGTTATATATCCTGTGAAAAATAAAGATTTATATCAACAAATTTTAAAATCTGGGATTGTTATTAGTGAATATCCTGCGAAAACTACACCTAACAGGACTCATTTTCCGCGCAGAAATCGTATTATTGCAGGTTTAAGTCGTGCAGTATTAGTGATGGAAGCGGGAACAAAATCAGGTGCTTTAATAACAGCAACTTATGCAAATGAGTTTTGTCGTGATGTTTACGCTTTACCGGGAAGAGTTGATGATGAACCCTCGCAAGGATGTTTAAAATTAATTAGTCAAGGTGCAGGTTTAATAAATCAACAATTAAATGAATTATTAATTATGTTGGGTGCTATTCCCCAAATAGATGTAGAAACTCCTCTTTTTAATTCTCTTCCTTTATCTCAACCAACTCAAACTAAATTAGAAACTCCTAAATTAGAAACTCCTAAATTAGAAACTCCTAAACCAGAAACTCCTAAACCAGAAACTCCTAAATTAGAAACTCCTAAATTAGAAACTCCTAAATTAGAACCAGAATTACAAAAGGTAATAGATATTTTAACTGTTGAATCTTTACCTTTTGATTTTATTGTGCAGAAAACAGGTATGGATGCGGGTTTAGTTTCTAGTTCTTTGTTACAGTTAGAATTAATGGGTTTGGTTTCTCAACTTCCAGGAATGAGATATCAGAAAATATAAGGAGTCAGGAGTCAGGAGTCAGGAGTCAGGAGGTAGGAATAAGAAGAAGCTAGGAGTTATGAAGTAAGCTGTTGTGCATTGAATTTGTATAAGTGG
Organism: Sphaerospermopsis kisseleviana CS-549; assembly: GCF_028329225.1. NCBI lineage: Bacteria > Bacillati > Cyanobacteriota > Cyanophyceae > Nostocales > Aphanizomenonaceae > Sphaerospermopsis > Sphaerospermopsis kisseleviana. Next base: position 4,769 of record NZ_JAQMTI010000137.1, read on the forward strand.
AACAGGCATCTTGCCTGTTAAACAAGAGTTCAGAACATTAGGGTTATACAATTTAGCTGTGTAACAGCTTAGAATTTTTGAGAATAGCTTTTGCATAACTATCTAATAATCTACTAACTTCTTGCAGTTTCAGCATTAATTCTGACGTATTCCCATATCCTAAATCATCTGTGAGCATAAGATAGTATCTACATTCTTCTAAAGAAGCTTGTGCAATATTCATGAATCTTACTTTATCTACGTCTGTTAATTGATATACTCCTAACACAAATTGATGTGCTTTTTGCCAGACTATTAAATCTTCAAATGTTCTTGCAGGTTGCATTTCTTCTAACTACTGACTCCTGACTCCTGACTCCTGACTCCTGACTCCTTTATTTTTCCCCATATTCCATTCCGTTTGCATCAGCGTAACGGTGCAAAAAACGCATAATTCGTGCAAAATGATCTTCTCTTTCTACTTCAAATTTACAATCTACCCGTTTTAATTCATCTCCTTCATCACCACCAAAAATAAACTTTGTTCCCGTAGGAGTAACACTAATTTCTCCTTCTTCATCTGTTAATAATAGGGAATTTAAAGACTGTTTGGTAAAACTATTAAAACCTGATAAAGCTTTTAATTGTTCAAATTGCATAACTACAATGCGTTTACCAGTGCGGGTTTCTCTTCGTAAACTCACGTTACTCAGTTCTTCAAATAAACCTGCAAAAAATTGAATTGATGGAGGAGTAGATGTCATGATTAATTGGTGATTGGTAATGGGTAATGGGTAATTGGTAATAGATTAATCTAAAATCCAAAATCCAAAATCTAAAATCTAAAATCTAAAATCTAAAATCTAAAATCTAAAATTCTCCTGACTCCTATCTTGGTGGATAATATTGTGGAGTCATCATAGGAGGTTGATAAGTACCCATCGGTACATTATTAACCATACCATTGGGTGGTATTGGACTCATTACCTGGGGTTGAATGAAAGGTTGAGTAAAAGGTTGAACTGGTTGAACTGGTTGAACTGGTTGAATAAAAGGTTGAACTGGTGGTTGAAAACTTGTGGATGGTGGATTAGTTGATGGTGGATTATTTGTAGGAGTGGGGGGTGTGACATTCGCTTGACTAAAGTTTTCGTAAGCAGCTTTAGAAATAGAACTAATCAGTGTTTCCGCAGCAGAATCATTATGAGGACGTTTTACCATGACAGCAGCAATGTAACGCTTACCGGTGGGGATATCAATTAAACCTGCATCTCCTAACATTGTGCCAATATCACCGGTTTTATGATATGCTCTTGCTCCTTCTCCTAACCCAGAAGGTATGAGAGTATTTCTTTCTGTGCGACGCATGATATCTAACATTAAATCACGCGATCGCATACTGACTAAATTACCTTGATTCACTTTAGCAATTAAATCTGCTAATTCTTTGGGTGATGTGGTGTTTGTACCTTCTAAATCTGGTAAAATATTACGAATAGCTGTAGTTGTTAATCCCCAACTGCGAAAACGCCCATTTAATACTTCCTGGCCTCCCAGTCTGGTAATGAGCATATTTGTGGCAGTGTTATCACTGATAGTCATCATTTTTGTGGCTACATCCAACGCTGTGTATTTACTACCCACAGGTTGAGTGCGTAAATTACCAGAACCTCCTGCCACCATTTCTTTTTCCATAGTCAGCATTTCATCCAAGCGAATTTTTCCCCCATCGACATCTTGGAAAAAAGCTACTAAAATCGGAATTTTGATGGTGCTGGCAGCAGGAAAACTTGTACTAGCATTAATATCTACATAATCACCTGTATCTAAATCCACCATGAAAACCCCAGGCGTTAGACTTGGGTTGGCGGTAGCTAGATTTTGTAAAGTAGATTTTAAAGTGGTAATTTCTTGAGCTAAGACTAAACCAGAACCAGATGCTTGGTTATTAGCATGAGATTGGGTGATATTGGTCTGAGATGGAGATGCAGAGGTTGTAGTGATGCGATAAGCAGGGTCTAATATTGATAATATCGTGCCGACAATTGCACCTAGTCCGATACCAACAATCAATAAACGCAAGGTATACAATACAGCCTTAGCCATTGGCTTTAATCGCGTTTTCCGTGATGATTGCCTGGTTACTTTTAGCTTGCCTTGCTTTTGTACACGCACTGTTTTTAATTTCCCTGTAACCGATTGTGGCATTTTGGTTGACATATTTGCCCTTGGTTTAGGGATGGGTTTAACAGCTGTCGGCATGACTAACCGGCTTGATGGTCTTCGCCCCTCAGTTGTAACATTAGCAGAACTGATAGGATTATTTAACCTTGTGAGTGCTACAGTTTCGCCTCTGTTTGCACCCTGTTGTTGCTTCCTGGCTTGTTTTTGTCCTGCCTTTTGGGACTGTTTTTGGGCTTGTCCTTGGTCTTGGCTTTGAACAGGACGCGGACGACGACGCTGGGAAGACTGCCGTTTTGAGACAGCTATTAGTTTGTCATTTGATTCTGACACTGCTACTCCTTAGTTACCCACTCGACTGTTTTGTTTGTCAAATTTCGACCCAAAACTAACTACACTATGCACCTTGATACTCAGAACCCCTTCTGTTACTAAGCAGCATTTTTCAGTTTAGTGTAAGTCATAATCAATGCTTTTGGAAGATGATATCTAAAAAATATATAGGACTCCTATTTGATTATTGAAAAAAACTCCGTACACCAAAATTCTCTAAAAGCCTTTTGCATGAGTGCCTGGTTGGTGAGCGAAGTCGAACTATTGCCTCTTGCCTGCCTACACAGATAAATTCAGAAATCAAAC
>NZ_JAQMTI010000138.1:0-2471 GCF_028329225.1 Sphaerospermopsis kisseleviana CS-549
GAAAGCAAAGAAACATAAAAGTAAACGCAATTGCAATACCTGTCGTACTGGTAGTTGTTTTGAGCGCGTAGGGGGATAATTGACTATCCCTTTTGAGCAAGTCTTAAAGAATCTGCGTGTCTTTAGACCGCAGAGTGTCAAAAATTACCCTCATCAATTGTCTACCATTTTTGGTAAAAACTACTATAATTGAATCCATAAAGTAACAATTTGTAATCAAAAGCAGTTCTTAATTGTGTTTACAACTAAACTCGCTCGACTACAGGGTACACTACCACTAGATTTATTTGCCGCTATTGAGGATCTGAAAACAGAACTCAACGCGGTGATATTAGCGCATTACTATCAAGATCCAGATATACAGGATATTGCAGATTTTATTGGTGATTCTTTACAATTAGCAAGAGCAGCAGCACAGACAAATGCAGATGTGATTGTGTTTGCTGGCGTTCACTTCATGGCAGAAACCGCAAAAATCCTCAATCCTGATAAATTGGTACTATTACCAGATTTAAATGCTGGTTGTTCTTTAGCTGATAGCTGTCCCCCAGATCAGTTTGCAGCTTTTAAAGCCGCACACCCAGACCATCTAGTAATTTCTTACATTAATTGCTCTGCCGAAATCAAGGCCATGAGCGATATTATCTGCACCAGTTCCAACGCTGTAAAAATTGTCCAGCAAATACCCAAAGAACAACCGATTATTTTTGCACCAGATCGGAACTTAGGACGGTACGTAATGCAACAAACCGGACGGGATATGCTGTTATGGCAGGGTAGCTGTGTTGTTCATGAGACATTTTCGGAAAGGAAAATAGTTGAGTTAAAAACTACACATCCAGAAGCAGAGGCGATCGCTCACCCAGAATGTGAAACCAGCGTTTTACGTCACGCCAGCTATATCGGCTCTACAGCGGCTTTATTGAATTATTGTCAAAAAAGCCCTAGCCATGAGTTTATCGTGGCTACAGAGCCAGGAATCATCCACCAGATGCAAAAATTAGCACCGGGTAAACACTTTATTCCTGCCCCTCCTGAGAATAACTGCAATTGTAACGAATGTCCATTTATGCGGTTAAATACCTTAGAAAAGCTGTACCTAGCCATGAAAAACCGCACCCCTGAAATTACCATGTCAGAGGATATCCGTCTGGCAGCACTCAAACCCATGCAACGAATGTTAGAAATGAGTGTTTAGCCATCAGGAGGCAGGAGGCAGGAGGGAAATATTTTGCACCAATCACCAATCACCCATTTTTTCTGCTTCTTTCTCAGCAGCTTTACTATATTCCCTGTATAACTTAGTACGAATTTGTGCTTCTTGATATCGGCTATGACTAGGTGGAACCTGACTCATTAAATCAGAAGCCCTTTGCCATCTAGCAGCTAATTCCAACCACTGAGTTGAAGTTGTAGCTGTTTTACCAGCAGCAGAGGCTTGATTAGCAAGTCTCACTGCATCTGCAAATTTGTCATCAGATGTATCATTTGCCGATTGAGCAGGGCTTTTTTGAGCATGAGAGGATGATACTTCTGATTTAACTTCACCTGCGGTTTTTACAGAAGGAGAAATTTGTAATGGTATCAGATTTTTTATTGAATTACTTAAACGTTCATCAAACAAAGCAGCCAGCAAAAGTAATGCACACAAACTAACTGATCCAATGATCAGCTTCTTGATTGTATCTTTGTTTTTATCCTGGTTAGTAAGTAAAGATTGAGCTTTAGGTAAAATCGGTTTTCCAAACTCAGTATAGGCTGCTGTAAAATCTTGAATTAATTGCTGGAAAAGACTAGGCTGAGATAAAGTAATTTCCTGTGACCAAAGTAATTGATTTTCGCTATTGCGGTTAATTTCCTCCAACCATAATAATTGCTGTTCCCGCACAATGCGACTGTTGATCTTGACTTTGCGAATGTTACGCGGTGCAATGGACTCTAAAATTTGCTGGATGTTGGCTACCAAGGTAGACTGCTCAAGTTGTTCTACCGTAGCCGCTTCACATAAAATTTGTAACACACCATCAGCAAAGATCGCTCTAGTTCTGACACCAGACATCACAAGTCTTTCGTTCAATACCTGAATAATAGCGGCAACGCTGCCCTGGTGAGCTTGCCAAGCTATATCGTTGATTCTATCTACCATTTGAGATTGAGTGATCACTCTCGCACCCTGACCTATGAACTAACTCATTATCATTAATTTTGCACTCTGTTGTCACTAACTTCACCTAGTCTAAAGCAAACTTTTGTCTGTACTTAGGGTTTGCTGAAAAAGTTATCTGTGAAAGCTAGGTGACAGGTGACAGGTGCTATGCCACGGTGACAGTTTCAAGAGTTGGATAGGAACGATTTTTTCTTTAAGTAGGAATTAAGTGCAAGGTTTTTCAGTTGCCACCTCATAAAAGCTTACACTTTTTGAAAGCACTTCGACTTACTTCGACTTACTTCGACTTACTTCGACTTACTTC
>NZ_JAQMTI010000139.1:0-14124 GCF_028329225.1 Sphaerospermopsis kisseleviana CS-549
GAATTAAAATCCAATAGTGGAAACATAGAATTTAATGGCAATGTAGCAGCAGGAAATAATAACGTCACATTAACAGCAGATGATATAAAATTACCAGAATTACCCACCACCACAACAGGAACAGGAAATTTAACCATTCAACCTGCAACCGCAAACAGAGATATCACTTTAGGTAATGAAATTGCGGGAACATTAAATTTAACAAGTGCAGAAATAGCAGGTTTAGCAGATGGATTTAGTTCTATTACTATTGGACGTAATGACGGAAGTGGTAATATTGCTATTAATAACCCTGTAGCATTTAAAGACCCCACAACTATCAAAACACCTAATGGCACAGGTTCAATCTCTGCAACTGCTACAATTACAGGTTTAAATAATGCCTCAATTAATTTATTAGCTAATCAAAATATTAGCACTAGCAATATTACAACGCAAGGTCAAAATATCAATGTTACCAGTACCCTTGGGGGAATTTCAACCAATGACATTACAGGAAATTTAATTAATTTAGCAGCCAGTCAAAATATCACGACTGCTAATATTAATGGTGAAAATATCAATCTTAACAGTTCATCTGGTGGAATTAGTATCAACAATATCACAGGTGGTTTAACTAACCTAACAGCCAATCAAAATATCAATACTGGAAAAATCGACACCACAAATGATAAAGTCAACCTGAAAAGTAATATAGGAGCAGTGACAACACAAAACATCACAACTCAAGGTGAAGATGTTAATATTCAGGCGCTAGTAGATACCAGTTCTAGCAGTGGTAGTAATCCAACTGTAGATAGTAATACAGGAGTAGTGACAACACAAAACATCACAACTCAAGGTGGAAATATTAATATTCAAGCAAAAAACAGAATTAAAACCGGATTTTTAGATACCAGTTCTAGCACTGGTAATGGTGGTAATGTCATGTTAGATCCTGATAATGATATTGAAGTTTTTGCTATCAATACCCAAGCATTAGGGAGTGGACTTGGTGGTAATGTTGATATTACAACCAGAAGATTTTTCCGGGCTACAGGCAGCTTTGACGCTCGCAATGGTGTTCGTTCTAGTATTTCTACAATAGGCGGCGATGGTAATGGTTCTGTCACTATCCGACATGGAGGTGATGGTAATACATTATTTATCATTGGTAATAGCAGCGAACTGGGTACAGCAGCAGCAATAACAGGAGGTGTTATCAACAATATCAGACCTGTAAGATCCTTTGAAGGCAATGTTACTCAAGGCAACATTCAAATAATTACCAATTCTAATAGTAGCATAACTATAGAACCAGTACCAGATATATCAGGTCTGCTATCAGTTAGCAGTAATCCAGCAGTGACAGTTGATACAGATGTTGCTACACTAGAGGAGCGATATACGGCAGAAATTGAGTCATATTCTGGCAGATCATTTATTAGAAAATCTCAAGCTGATATTCAAGCTGAACTGAAACAAATTGAAGCACAAACAGGGATTAAATCGGCTATTGTTTATGTGGGTTTTGCCCCTAGTGATGACACATCACAAGATAAAGATGTACTGTATTTAACCATATTCACCTCGGAAGGTAAAACTATTCGTAAACAAGTTTCTTATGCTACCAGAGCCAAGATTAAGGAAGTAGCAGATGAACTGTACAATGGAGTTGATGAATATGAAGATGTCAATAGTACAAATTATTTAGAACCAGCACAGCAATTATATAAATGGCTAATTGCACCCTATGAAGCGGAATTACAAAAACAGGGTGTTAATAATTTGTCCTTTGTTTTGGATGCTGGTTTACGTTTTATTCCTATGGCTGCTCTCCATGATGGTCAACAGTTTTTGATTGAAAAATACAGCTTGGGAATCATACCCAGTGCCAGTGCCACCAAGATGAGTTATTCAAGTATTAAAAACGCTCAAGTTTTGGCAATGGGAGCTAGTGAATTTGCCGAAGACCAAAACCAAAATAAGTTGGAAGCTGTTCCAGTAGAGCTTGATAATATCGCCAATCTATGGAATGGTAAATCTTTTCTCAATCAAAGCTTTACCCTGGAAAATCTCAAGACTCAACGTCAAAAGAATCCTGTTACTAACAAACCTTTTGAAATGATTCACCTAGCAACTCATGCAGAATTTGCTCGTGGTGATGCTAGTGCTTCTTACATTCAGTTGTATAATGGTAAACTGCCATTTGATCAAGTCAGTGAGTTGGGATGGGATGAACCACCAGTGGAATTACTAGTTTTAAGTGCTTGTAAATCAGCTTTTGGAGATGAGAATGCTGAATTAGGTTTTGCTGGGTTAGCGGTAAAAACAGGTGTAAAATCAGCACTTGCCAGTTTGTGGTTGGTTGAAGATAATGGAACTATGGTTTTGATGACTGAGTTTTATCGCCAATTAAAGACTTCACCAATTAAATCTGAAGCACTGCGACAAGCACAATTAGCTATGATTCAAGGTAAAATTAAGGTCGAAGAAAATCAATTAATTAGTCTTAGGGGTAGTATCAATATACCAGGGAAAATTGCTGAGAAGTTACAGAATGCTAATCTCTCCCATCCTTACTATTGGTCTGCTTTTACAATGATTGGTAGTCAGTGGTAACTGAAAATTATGGTAGGGACAATTCATGAATTGTTCCTACAACAGATGGATGATTTATTTGATGGTTTAAGCCTCAATTTGAGTTATTGCATCTACCGGGGATACATTACCATAAATAACAGATAAAATCCCTGGTAAATATTCATCCATCATCATTACATTGGCGTAAACTAAACGTTTAATAAGTGCGCTGCTAATTCTATCACCTTCTACATCAATACTGGTTTTATAACTTATTTCTCCATCGCTAAAATCTAACTCAAAATTACCGATCATCATGCCAGAATTAGCCCTAGTGATAAACTCGGCTACAGCTAGTCGTTTTTGTTCTGGTGCGTTAACTGGACAAATGGAGTAAAAAACAAATTGTTGTTGTTCTTCTCTGGCTCTAGCGTAACAATTCCATTTACCATTTTTACCGTGGAAACCTATTTGTAAAGCGGGTTGTCCTGAAAGTTGTACAAAAGGCCAATCATCATTTTTAAAGAAATTGATCATTTCCTCAAAAATATTACTATTGGTAGAAGATGTGGTGATTTTTTCTAGATTAATATTATCTAACTCGGTTAAAAATGTATTGATTCCTTCTAGCATTTTGGTGGTTGTTTCTTGAGTTTTAGTTGATAAATTTGCCTCAGTCCAATCTTGAAAAAATTTGATAATTCCTTCTGTAATTTCTTCACTAGAATTTGCTGTTTGAATGAGATTTTCTGGACTAATATAAGCCCAAAGAGTTTGATAACCGATTTCTCCTGATTCCTGTTGCTGTTTCACAGATAAAACTAACCAACTTTCAGTAGATAGGAGAATATGTTGGGGTTGTTCTTGGTTTAATTTAAGGATGTAATTTGCAGTTTCTTCAATGTTTTGAGTTTGTTCTGTTAATAGGGGTAATAAGTCGGGTTTTAAAATTGTTTCTATTGTAATATTTGGTTCAGGGAGGAATTTTACAGAATCAGAATTACGGACTTCTGGTTTAAGATTAAATAATGCTTCCTTTTCTATGCGTTGGTAGAGTTGGGGGGTGAGTTGGAAGGTGAGACGACATTCTATGAGGTTGTTGTTTTGAGTGGTGAGAGATAGAGCGATCGCGTGTAAGATGAGGGGGGTTTGAGAGGGGTTGTGTAGGATTAGTTCGCTGTTGATTTGATAAGGTTCTGTTGTTCCAACCATATTTTAGATAACTTAATCAATATACGTCTTGAGTTTTTTGATATCTTTTCTGCTACGGCTGCTGAACATAACATACAGCTTGGGTATAGTCTTGAGAAATAAAAACTGTGAGAATACCAAACTCCCCTAACTCCATATAGAAGGGATAGAAATTAGGTTGCAAATTGTTGTAATACCCTTGAGTTGGAGCTAATTGTAATAGCAGTAGCCATTCATCTGAGGTAAATAGTTCAGGTGGGTTGGTTAGGTGTCCAATATATAGAGGTTGACCACCTATTTTATTTCCAGCTAGTTCGGGTCTTGCAAACTGGTATCCAGGGTCATAATTCAAATCATTTATCGTGTATCTTTCCTTGAGCGGAACAGAATCTTCATTTTCTACGTGTTCTAATATAACTCCATACTCTTGATAAACTACCTCATTATCTTCATTTAATTCGTATATAGTGGGTCCTGTAGTTGCGGATAAAAATTCTATTTGATCACCACTTGTATAAACATTTTCTGTGGTTTGTATCACTATAGCAAAAGCTTCATTATAAAGTGGCTCACTCTCCTGTTCAAAGAACAGATAGACCATTATGCCATTGCTATCAGGAAATATTTCGTGATTAAGAGCAATTTGCCCCAAAAACAACATTTGTTCACCTGTTTCTGGACCGAGTGGCCACAGGGGTTCAGCTATCCATACTGGTTGTCCGCCGAATTTAGTTACAGGGTCTAAAATTTCTGTAAGACTTTCGATTATTTGGAATTGAGTTTTAAGTGGCATTTATTCACCCTTGAATATCAATAAATTATCAACATCAGTAAATCATAAAAATGGTTTTGCTAATCATTATAAAATGACTAGATATAGTTTTATTTTCCATTATATTCGACTTATAAGATAATTTCCTATTGTTAATAATGGATGTAATTTTAGTCATCCACCTCAATAAACTAAAAAGTTTCCTGTCTAGCTGTTTCTTCAACTTGTGTAGCTCCAGAATATTGTATAGGATCTCCGTTAGTGGGTACGGTTAGTGGTTTCAGACCAGCACCCGTATCTACTTCTAATGAATATCGCACTTGTTCTAGATTAGTAGGTTGATAATTAACACCAGGTTGAACGTTCAGGGGATTGTTTTCAAAAGCGACATTATCACGCTGCTTGATATCGCCTGAACTTATCGTTTCGCTACCTTTAATGACCTCTGCTTTAGCTTGCCAGAAACCCGGTGTTCTCCGATGTAATGTAAAAGATGAATCCAAGTTACTGTTGTTCTTGATTGCGCCTTCAACTTCTTGCCGATAAGGATCACCACTGGGTAATAAATTTTTAATCAGCACTGAAGGTTGTATCTGATAAATATTACTTGGGTATTGAACTGTTACTGTATATTTGATAGTTGCTCCAGCGTTTATTGCCCTAGTAACAGCGTTTTCAATTGTTCCTGTATAAACAGGACTATTAAAACTTCTTTGTTGAGGTGCAAGATTCCAGTCTTCATATAAATTAAATGCGTTGTGGCTATCCATAACTTGATCTCCCACAAGGTGTCCACCATTGTAATCTGTGTTGGAATTTCCAGTTTTAATTATTTCTTCATCTATACCAAAATGTCCAAATTTTGTCTCTATACCTGTTTTATTTGATCTTCTAGGACCTCTAGTAACACTAGATTGAGCTTCTACAGTCCCCGCTCTGTAATAAGAATTACTGTTAGTTGCTGTCTGAAAAGGTAGGCTATTTGTAGGTAGAGCTTGTACTTCATATAAATTTATAGGTGCTACTCCTTTCGCTTTCTTTTTGGGTGGAGAACCAGTAAAAGTTTGCCCATTATTATATGTAGTTGCTTGTCCTTCAAATCTCTTGTTAAATTCGTCAACTACTTCTTTACCTGGAGTTGGAAATGGTCCGTCATACCTGATTGCTTTAATATAATCACCAGCTTTAACTGATGCTCTATTTGCTGCTTTTGCTCCTGATTTTTGTCCACTTATGGGAATAGAATTTAATGGTAAAAATGTTGCGGGTGAAGCATAGAATCCAATCTTAGGATCGGTCAGATTACCTTCAAGTTTGATATCAGAAAGCTGAAATTCAGTTTTAAGTTTAATGAAAACGCTATTCATGTCTTCTCTACTCATGGTCTTTTTCGCTTTCATTAAAGATATAAATTTTTCTTTCGCAGCCGTCTTGCGTTCATCAGGTGATGCTTTCTTTTGATCAGGGCTATTATCCTTTGCATCTTCCTGAACCGTCTTATTCTTACCCTTACCAAATCCCAACTTTTTATCCAAAGCAGCTTTTTGATTACTACCCCAATCTTTACCTTTCTGCCAGTTCTCACTAACACTCTTACCAAACTTACTATTTTTGATTTTATCTCCCGCTTTTCCTCTTAATTCTGCGGCTTTATCCTGGACTTTTTCTAACTGTTTACTAGGCCATTCTCTGGCCGCTTCAATTTTGTTATTAAACGCCTGACGTTTCTTATCTAAAGCATCTAATTTCTTACCCAACCCATCATTAGCACTGTTTAATGCTTTACCAAATTTAGTATTTGCGAACTGAGCTTTCCGTTTTTCTGTAGCATCTAACAGGGCTTGTTTCTTATCATCAAACCATTTTTCTCCAGCAGCTTTCTTATCTTCCACCCACTGCTTACCAGCTTTATATTTCTCCACTGCTGCATCCTTAGCAGCATTAAATTTCTTACCTACCTTACTATTATTGAACTTATTACTAACTTTTCCAAACGCCTTCTTACCTTTATCAATTACCCAATCAACTGCTTTTTCCATTGGTTTCCGCAGTTTTTGGATAATACCTTGAATTTTTTGACTAATACCACCCAATCCCAAAAGACTCGCTAGGAAACTAATCACAACTGGTAAAGATTTAGCCAGGGCATTTTCCACACCTTTGATTGCTTGATCAATTGAACCACTGGCGATCGCCACTATTGAATCTAAGATAGCATGAATTAAATCTGCTATTCTTTGAGCATTGTCAATAAAGAACTTAACAATGTTATAAATTCCTTGACAAGCCTTAATAAATGCGGAAGCTGGAGTTAATAAACTCAGTACCCATTCAATCCCCGCCGTAATTACTTTTTCAATAACAAAATTCTTGATTGGTTCAATTACCAAACTATTTAAATCACCAATCTTTTCTTGTACAAACTCCCAAACTCCCCCTACTCCCTCAGTAGCTAATATCTTAAATACCTCAACAGTTTGTTCCATCCGGCCAACTTTTTCTTCACCCAATCGTTTCACAGCTTGAGCGCGAATTGCTTCATAAGTAAAGCCCAAAAGCTGCATGACTAGGTTAAAAATACCCTTTAAATCAAATTTTTCTGGTAATTCAATTCCAGCTTCTGCCATTGTGCCAGTCAACCAAGAAATTAAACCATTTTGTAAGTGTGTGCCGATATTCTTCATAAAGTTGAGGAAACCTTGCTTCACTGCACTCACCAAATTACTCAAGAACCCAATCGGATCTTTAATAATTTCCCCAACTACACTCGCCGCCCTTGCTAATACCTCGATTAGCATTTTGGTCAATTCAATAATTGTTTTGACCACACCCACAACAGCATCTAAGGCTTTTTGAATCAAACCTTTATTCGCCGCTTTCATCTCATCAATTCGAGCATCAACAGCTTGCAGATTTTCCTGATATTTCTGAGCTAAAGTATCAATTAACTCATTTTGTTTATTCTCAACACTTTGCTCTAATTCCGCAAATTTACTTTCAATAGCTGCTGCTGCTTCCTGTCCCACACTTTGCAAATCTTGGGGCAATTTTTTAATGTAATTTTGAATTTCCTGTTTACCTTTGGAAATTTCAGCTTTAGCTTGGGTCAATCCTTGACTAATAATAGTTACTACTTTATTAATCGCCCCATCCATTTCTTTAATGTAAAGTTCCCGTCCCTCTGTATAAAAAACATTCACTTCTGAAGGTAGACCTAAAAACTGGTCAACTAGCCATTTTCCTGGACCCCAAAAACCGCTATAACGTTCTTTTTTATAATCGTCCATGCGTTTGCCGACATAATCCTCAAAGGCTTTTTTCGCCTTAACAGCACCCGCATCAAATTCTTGGATAACTTTCCCGTCTAAATCATTGAGAATTTTTTCAACTTTGGTTTTAGTCCCCTCATAAATCTTATTAATATCACCAGCAACTTTTGCCCGTGCTTGTTCATCTTTACCTTTAGTTCCTACCTGTTGTTCTCCTACCTGTCCCAAGTTTTGATTCCGAATACCGTGCATTCCTTGAAGATGCTGTTGTGCGGTAGCTTCAGCCGTCGCCTTAGCATTGGCAATGATTCCTTGTTCTTCTTGACGATATTTAGCAGGTCTTTGTACAGCATCGGTTTGAGCTTCTTTTTTGCTGGACAGTGCTGCTTGAAACTCCGGCTGATTAGATTTTGCTAACTGCTCCTCAGTAATATTGGCATTAGCCATTTGTTGGTCAAGATTTTGACTTTCTTGTTGTAGAGGTGCTTCAATTTCACCTTGACCTTTAGATTTAGGTGCGGCTTTATCTGCACCAATGTTTGCTGGTGGTGTTCCTGGATTATTTGCGGTTAGAGGCGTTACTTGTTTGGTTTCAATACCGCTTGTATCTGGTTTTTCCTTGGTTTTCTCCTCTAAATCACCTTGTGATTCTTTCTTTTCTTCTTTAACCTTGCCACTTAAATCACCTTTAACAGAATCCAATTTATTGCCATTCTTAAACTCATCCGCTTCTTTAAGATTTTTAGGAGCCATATCCGCAATGCGCTCCATCAGTTTAACTTTCAAAGCCCCAGCATCAAATCCTGAAGTTTCAGCTTGTCCCATCTCACCCACTTGGTTAGCTTGCGCTTTGCTCTCTACTTCATTTCCAGGGGGTTGAGCCGCATCTTGGGCTTCCTGGGCTTCAGTATTAGCTGCTGGGTGTTCTTTCTGCTTAACAGCTACTTGTTTTGTGGTATTAACTACTGCTTGAAATTCTGGATCAGCTTCCGGGGAAGCAGGGGCTTTTTCACCATTACCCGTTACTGATCCTGTTGCTTTAGTCGTTATATTATTTACATTTTTGCTTGGTAATTGTACGTTATCTTGTCCTGTTATTTCCTCCGGTAATCTACCTTGAGGTTGATCTTGAGCCTGGGAACTGGTTTTTAGCGAATTAGCGTTATTATCTTTTAAATCTGGCTGTTTTTCCTGATTTAATGCCGTATTTTTGGCAGATTCTACTTTCTTATCATCTTCATTTTTTGGCGGTGGTTCTGCTATTCCATTCTCTCCCGCTGCTGGTGGGGTGGATGCTGTTTGCTGGTTTTCTGTTGTTGCTTGATTTTGTTGTTCGCTGCTTTCAGAATTTTCTACTTCATCCGTTTGATTTTGGTTATCCCCTTCCAGTTGGGTACTTGGTTGGGGACTTTCCCCCAGTGGGAGAGTTTGACCATTATCAGTAGATTTTCTGTATAGTTTGTTTGATTTTAATTCTAAATTGACAGATTTTCTCTGTACAGAATTGCCATTTTGTTGAATCACATGAGTTAACTCATGTGCCAATAATTCCTTCCCTGTACTACTTCCAGGAGAATATTCACCCTGACGGAAGAAAATATCCTGTCCTGTAGTAAAGGCGCGAGCTTGTATAGATTTATTTAATTTATCAGAATTACCATCAGTGTGAACACGCACGCTACCGAAATCAGCACCAAACGCTTGTTCCATTGGTTGCTTGATATCATCAGCTAGAGGTTGTCCACCACCACGGGACTGTTTAATTGATGTTTCTAAATCTGAAGTTGCAGCTATTCCACCCGTACCTGGAAGACGCTGCACCATTGACTTCATCTGTACTGGTTCTTCCTCTTGTGCTTCCTCTTCCTCTGGCATTTGTTGACGTTGCAACCAGGAAAGATGGTAATTATACACAGATTTCATCTGTAATTCTTCTTCCTCTGGCATTTGTTGACGTTGCACTAAAGGCGTAACAAAATTAACCAGAGGTTTCATTTGTAAATTTGTATCTTCTTTTTCTGTATCTTCTTTTTCCTCTGATATTTCCTGACGTTGGATAGAATGACGGTTGACTGGTTGCGCCATTCTTCGCATTACCTGTTGTGCAATACTATCCGCTTGCTGTTCGTAAAAATCTCCGGGTTGACTGATGGAAAGTTTTGCTTGGGGAAGCAGTGATATTTTACTGATATCGTGGGTGAGAGGTTCGTTAACAGTTTCCACAGTTTCCACCTCTGGAGTTGCTTGAGGCGCAATGTTTGATGACTCCAAACCAAAGCCGCGTGTTGGCTGTTTTAGTGTCGGTATGGAGACAGAAGTGGTAGCTTTTTTGCCCTGGCTTACCTGTTCTCTCATGTTGCGCTCCTCATGCCCAAGCCGTGATGTAGTTGAATATTCCGCCAGTACAAATATCTAGGATAATGCGATCGCTCTTGGTAAGTAATTAGTCTAAAGTCTAGATTATATTTTGAGGCGATCACCTACGGTTGATATTGCCAAATAAATGTAACTAAAGCGTAGGCATTATAGCAAAATGTGAGGTATGAAGATGTACATAATGATACCATCAGAGAGGAGAGATATATACCTGAATTTGGGTCTTATCGTACAGGTAAATACCATTTTGTTCCGTTGGCTTTAGAACATTTGCTAAATCAGCCGTACCCCATCCATTCCCTAGCAGAAGACCATTTATAGCTCGAATCGTAGTACCCCCTACGGATATGGCAGCGTGGAAAAACTTTTGGTCAACCAAACGGTAAAATCCTATGGCTTTACCTTTTTCTATGCTTTCGCCATTCCAAATATTTCCGCTTGCGAAATTTAACACATCGATCCATCCTTGGGCATTAATATTTAGTAATTGTTCTGGGTTTATGCAACCGCGCAAATATTGTACATATGCCACAGCATCGTAACAAACACCACTCATATAATCCTCAACACTTGATGTTCCATTAATCAGCCTCTCAACAAGGTCAGCTTTCTCAGGATCACCATGAGTTGACGCTTTAGCACCAAGTGGTGATAATGCCATTAGTTGAACGGTAGGCGACAACACTTTCCCTACTCCACCTCCTCGCTGATCTGCATAATTGCGAGGGTTTTCAGTTGCGGGGAGTTGCATTAAGTGTTGGGGTGGTAGAAGCGATCGCTGTACCATCCCCCCATTCTGCTGCACAACATGGGTCAACTCATGGGCTAACAACTCCTGACCGCCCCGACTCCCCGGATTATACTCCCCCTGTCTAAAGAAAATATCCTGTCCCGTGGTAAAAGCACGCGCTTGTATTGACCTATTCAACCCGTCAGAGTGACTATCTGTGTGAACTTTCACCCCTCCAAAATCAGCACCAAACGCCTGTTCCATTGGTTTTCTGATATTATCCCCTAGTGGTTGTCCTCCTCCCCTGGCCTGATTAATAGAGGTTTCTAAATCTGCGGTAGCAGCCATCCCACCATTAGCTTGACGCTGCACCATCGGTTTCATTTGCAGTTCTTCTTCTTCCTCTGGAACTTCCTGACGTTGCAAAGTGCTAATATCCAGAGGTTTCATTTGCAGTTCTTCCTCTTCCTCTGGTGCTTCCTGACGTTGCAAAGTGCTAATATCCAGAGGTTTCATTTGCAGTTCTTCCTCTTCCTCTGGAATTTCTTGACGTTGAATAGATTGACGATTTCCAGACAGCGCCATTCTTTGCATCACTTGTCGCGCTACACTATCCGCTTCCTGTTCGTAAGTATCTCCTGGTTGACTAATTGAGAGTTTTGCTTGGGGACGGAGTGATATTTTACTGATATCGTGAGTGAGAGGCTTATTCAGGGGTTGCACCCGTGTCATGGCTGGAGGTAAAGCGTTCCATGACTCTAAACCAAAACCGCGTGTTGGTTGTTTGAGTGTTGATATGGAGACGGGAGAAGCAGCTTTTTTAGCTTGGAATATGCGTTCCCTCATAATAATGCTCCTGATGCCCCAGCAGTGGATAAAGATTTTGCCAGTTTAAACAACCATTATAGGGCGATCGCTCTCACAAAACAATACAACATCAGTCCAATAACAGTAAAAATTAAGTTCGACTTTTGGCTAATTTTGATTCTCATCCAGTACCTTTAGCCTTGATTTTAGAACTAACTTTGAGTTTTAGTTATGAACTCAACCAACAAGCCACAAAAGCCCAAAAATTTTACTCCCAATAGTGATATTGGCGGTACTGCTGGATATGCGGGTTCTGGTTCTGCATCCGATGTAACAGAAATCGCTAAATTAGCTGATAAGTATCTTCAGGAGTCGCTACTATTAAACAAACTCACAGAACGAGTATATCAACTTTTACTAGAAGATATGCGTATCCAACGAGAAAGAGTTAATGGTTATGGTAATCAAAGGTGGTAAAAATGGCAGGAAATAATCAAAATGGTAATGTCACTCACGAATTAAATTATGTCACCACCAACCGTTTTTATGTAGAAATAGATAAATCTATTGCTGCATCTTTTAGTGAATGTTCTGGTTTAGGAATGCAAATTAAGAAAAATGTATTTCGTGAAGGTGGAGTTAATGATCAACAGAGAATATATTTAGGTCAAGCAGAATTTTCAGATGTAACTCTCAAAAGAGGAATTACAGATAATCAAGGTTTTTGGAAATGGATTAGCGCAGTATTTACTGCAACATCAACTCGCCGGAATGTGAATATTTTAGTTTTCAATCAAGCCGGCGAAACTATGATGAGTTGGACTTTAATCGGTGCTGTTCCTATTGCTTGGAAAACACCAGCACTACAAGCAGATGGTAATGCAGTGGCCATTGAAGAATTAACTTTAGCTTATGAAGGATTAAAAGTAGGAAAAGACAAAGGAGGCGGTAATCCTACATCACGGATGAAATCTGGATTTTTTACATCAAATTAATTCAAATTCATTCAAATTAAGTTACACAAATTACTTTAAATCTTGTCAATTACACCTGTCAATCCTATGCAAATTATTCAATCATTATTAGGAACTCAAGTTCATACCCTTGGGCAAAAATCCTATCTCGGTTTTCATCATCAAAACAACAATTTTCAACACAACACTTTTCAACACAACAATTTTATTCAGCCTCTAGTCATCTCCAAACCATTATTGACACCATCTAGACTTTTCTTAAATCGTAAACGTCAACCATTCATAGATACACTAATTACAGATAATTATTCAGATCATGATTATCTGGGTAATCTAGATATGGATAGCGACTTTCCAGAAATGGAATTAGCAAATTATGATTCAATTACACCAGAAAATAGAACAGACATAATCACAGATACTAAATTTAATTTAGGTAATATTTCCCATCTTTTACAGACTCAAATTGCTAACAACAATTTAAGTGGTTTAAGTGATGACATATTACCAGAAGTAACTATTCAACCTCAAACTAAAACAACCCGGAAAACCCAAAAGCAGAAATCACAGAAAAAAACATCTTCTGCAAAAACTCAACCCAAAAAAACTCAACCTAAAAAAACTACTAAATCATCTACAACCAAGAAAGTTAAACAGGTGAAAGTTACACAGGTGATAGATGAAAGTGCAAATCATCCTCCTACTGCTGAAGAGAATTTAAATTCATTGATTACAGATAATCCTCAATCTGAAATATTGAACTTGTTTAAGTTAACTGATAACTTCACTGATAGTTCTCCATTTATACAGCAACCAACAACTTCAGAAAATTTAATAAATTCAGAAAATTTAGTAAATTTGGACAATAATATCATAGATGGTAATGTATCCAATATCAACTCTAACAATTTGGACAATAACTCTACATTATCAGAACAAATTACCGATGATGAACCACAAGTCATTACAGATTTACCATCTAATTTAATAACTGGTTTCAATGAATCTGATATTATAGAAATTGGGGAAATATCTATACAAGCTAGAGAACAAGATCGAGAAACTGATGGTATTAATAATACCATTAATAGTATTAACAGTGCTTCCTCAGAATTTTCTATTTTGGAAAATCAAACATCTAATATTGAAGAAGAAATTAATATATTTAATAACAATAATAACTTTACCAATCATCAACCGACAATAGTTAGTAAAACACCGGAAGACGTTGATATTTTAGATATTAATGTCAATGAAAATTCAATCCAAAGAGAAGTAGAAGATGAAAATGTTAATACTTCAGAAGCAATATCTTCATTACCAGATATTCAATTAAATTCTTCTGAAGCAAATAATCAAATTACCTCAGAAAATCAAACATCGGAAATTACAGAATTCATCACAGAAGAGAACACAGAAATTACTCCTGTTACTCCCAAAACC
>NZ_JAQMTI010000140.1:0-2010 GCF_028329225.1 Sphaerospermopsis kisseleviana CS-549
AGTCCCCAGTCCCCAGTCACCAGTCCCCAGTCCCCAATCACCAATCACCAATCACCAATTCCCTTGTAAAATATGACAGTTGTATTATATGCCCGAATGTGATTGAGCGTTATACTTTGCCCGAAATGGGCAATCTGTGGAATGAAAACTATAAGTTACAAACCTGGCTACAGGTAGAAATTGCTGTTTGTGAAGCTCAGGCAGAACTAGGTTATATTCCTAAAGAAGCAGTAGCAGAAATTAAAGCCAAGGCGAATTTTGACCCCAAGCGGGTGTTAGAAATTGAGGCGGAAGTTCGCCATGATATGATTGCTTTCTTGACAAATGTCAATGAATATGTTGGTGATGCTGGACGTTATATTCACCTGGGTTTAACCAGTTCCGATGTACTGGATACGGCATTAGCACTACAATTAGTTGCTAGTTTGGATATCTTGTTACAACGATTAGAAGATTTAATTGGGGCAATTCGCAACAAGGCCAGAGAACACCGTTATACTGTGATGATTGGGCGATCGCATGGTATCCACGCTGAACCTATCACGTTTGGTTTTAAGTTAGCTGGTTGGTTAGCGGAAGTATTGCGACATCAAGAACGTTTGCAAGTCCTGAAAAAAAATGTCGCTGTTGGTAAAATATCCGGGGCGGTGGGAACTTATGCAAATATTGAACCCCGTGTAGAAGCGATCGCTTGTCAAAAACTCGGACTTAAACCCGATACCGCTTCCACTCAAGTTATTTCCCGTGATCTTCATGCCGACTTTGTGCAACAATTAGCTTTACTGGCGGCATCTATAGAACGCTTTGCCGTAGAAATTCGCAACTTGCAAAAAACCGACGTTTTAGAAGTTGAAGAATACTTCTCCAAAGGTCAAAAAGGCTCTAGTGCCATGCCTCACAAACGCAACCCCATCCGCTCAGAAAGACTGACAGGAATGGCGCGACTGGTAAGAAGTCATGCAGGAGCAGCTTTAGAAGACGTAGCTTTATGGCATGAACGAGATATTTCTCACAGTTCCGTCGAACGGGTAATTTTACCAGATGCTTGCATTTTAACACACTTTATGCTCCATGAGATCACCGACTTGGTGACAAATTTGCTGGTATATCCCCAGAACATGGAACGCAACCTTAACTGCTATGGTGGAGTCGTCTTTAGTCAAAAGGTTCTCTTAACCTTAGTAGATAAAGGACTTAGCCGGGAAGAAGCTTATAGCATAGTTCAGCAAAATGCCCATACTGCTTGGAATAAACCAGAAGGTAATTTCCGTAATTTGATTAGTAAAGACCCCCGTGTAACTGCAAACTTGTCAGCAGCAGAAATAGATGCTTGTTTTGATCCACAAAACCATCTGAGACATTTAGATCAAGTTTATCAAAGACTGGGAATTTAAAATTCAGGAATCAGGAGTCAAAACTAGAAGTGAGAAACTGTTCCCGGATCTACCTGTGGAAATATGAACTTTTCACATCTTAATTGCTTCTGACTCCTGTATTTTTGACAATTTGGTACAGGTTCTGATCCTTCATAACGGAAAAATCGTCAATCCAAAATCGATTGACTCCTGAACTCCTAACCCTCACGAAAAGACTTTTTCAGCAAATCCTACTTGCATGATACTTGTATATTAAGATAACTTGAATCCATAAAATTACTGATTTAGTGAAGAATCTGCTAATTGATGTGCAAAAATTTTCAATTTAAATTCCTATATATCTACCCAAACATCTGAACTATAGATTACAACTTTGTATATAGCATTTACCAAGTTAGTGAGCAAGTCCTAAGTTGACAATTTCATAGACAAAACTATACTTATATTGACAAAAATCAATATATTTTTAGGAAAAAATCAACTACTTGATATACAATACGGTGATATCAAGTATTGAATTGAGACTATTGCCGACGCGAAAACCAAGCAATGATGGTGGTAGTCTTTTTCAGAAACTTAATTGGAACACAATCGCGTCTGGCTAAGGCGTGAAAGTCTACTGAGGGATAACTGC
>NZ_JAQMTI010000141.1:0-4864 GCF_028329225.1 Sphaerospermopsis kisseleviana CS-549
GTCCCCAGTCCCCAGTCCCCAGTCCCCAGTCACCATTACTTCCCATGTTGCGCTCCACTGTACCATTTCAATAACACCTTAGCTAGTTTTCGGGGATCGTGGCGGACAAAACCAGTTTCATCTTCGTGTAAAACGTTAGCGGGGACTAAGCGCCGTCCTAACTGAGTAACTGCTTCTCTGTCTAGGAAAACGGGATGGGAATTTTGTTGGGCATAACGGATTAATGCTTGGGCTGATGGGGTTTTGCGATGTACGAGTACAGCATCAAAAAGTTTTCTGTCACCAGCAGCTTTATCAATGGCTTGGATATGTTCAGCAACGGTATAGCCCTCTGTTTCTCCCGGTTGGGTCATAATATTGCAAATATAAATGCGGGGAATTTTTGTAGCCGCGATCGCATCGGCTATTTCTGGTACTAATAAATTGGGAATTAAGCTAGTATACAAACTACCAGGACCAATAATAATGTAATCAGCATCTTTAATTGCCTTAATTGCTGCGGGTAAAGCGGGAGGATTTTCGGGAATACAGCCAATTTTAATGATTTTTCCGCCGGCTTTGGGAATACTAGACTCACCTTCAATTCTGCGCCCATCTGCCATTTCTGCCCACAGACGTACATCACTAAGAGTTGCTGGTAAAACTTGTCCCCTCACAGCTAACACCTTGGAACTAGCAGCAACAGCCCTTTCTAAGTCCCCAGTAATATCAGTCATGGCAGTTAAAAACAAATTACCAAAACTGTGACCTGTTAAACCATCCCCAGCGCGAAAACGATATTGGAATAATTCGGTTAATAACTTTTCTTCATCTGCTAATGCAGCTAAACAATTGCGAATATCCCCAGGAGGTAAAACGCCAAATTCCTGCCGCAACCTACCGGAAGAACCACCATCATCAGCGACTGTGACAATAGCAGTAATATTAGCACTATAGGTTTTTAAGCCCCGGAGTAAAGTAGAAAGTCCAGTACCGCCACCAATAACTACAATTTTTGGACCCCGGTATAAACGACGATGTGCCAATAGAACATCTATCAGTTCTTCTTCATCACCTTGAGGTCTTAAAACCTCTGTAATTGAACCTACAGTACGGGATTGTCCCCACAATAACAACAGCACACCCAGCAGCAACACCAAAGGTCCGCTGACATAGTTGGGTAAGATGTTGGTGAGGAAACCCAACAAACCTTTAAGAAATTCCAATGTCCAAAAAATTGGGGTTAGCTTAATCCAAATAGCTAACCCCAAACTTGCCAATAAGAAACCTCCTACACTGACTAGAAACCAGCGTTTTACTGATATTCCAGGGGATAACCACTTAAACCACTGGTTAACGCGGTGGGAAGTGCGGCTGTGTGACTGAAGTTGTATGGCGTTGAGGGCTTGTTTAAGAAAACCGATTGACATACCTAATAGGGAACTGTGGTAGAAACAATATTTAAAAGCAAATGTACACTAACAGGGACTGGGGACTGGTGACTGGGGACTGGTGACTGGTGAAAAATATTTACCTCCTGCCTTCTGCCTTCTGCCTTCTGCCTCCTGACTCCTGACTCCTGACTCCTGACTCCTGACTCCTGACTCCTGACTTCTGCCTCCTGAAAGTGCTTATTTCTTCATGATTGGCGATCGCTAACCGGAAAGTGCAGATTAAGTATAGTAGGAGTCGGGTGTTACAAATCGAGAATCATAGTTAATTTGATGGAAATTTAGAGAAAATTAGCCAAAATTTTATGGAAAAACGAATTTTAGGATTAGATCCAGGTTTAGCTATTGTGGGATTTGGTGCAATTACGTTACAGCAAACTCAAGGTAAAGTACAAGACTTTTCTGTAAAGATGCTAGATTTTGGTGTAATTCGCACGTCTTCAGATATGGAAATGAGTCAGCGACTAGCTACTTTATTTGATGATTTAAACACCCTAATGGACGATTTACAACCAGATTTAGTGGCAATTGAAAAATTATTCTTCTATCGTATGGCCAACACTATTTTAGTGGCACAGGCTAGGGGTGTATTAATGTTGGTTTTGGGGCAGCGCAAACTTCCTTATGTAGAGTTTGCCCCTCCGCAAATTAAGCAAGCGTTAACAAATTATGGTAAAGCAGATAAGGAAGAAGTCCAGGAAGCGGTGATGCGGGAGTTAGATTTAGAGGAAATGCCTAAGCCTGATGATGCAGCAGATGCTTTGGCGGTGGCTTTGACTGCTGCGTTTCAGTTGTAATCATTTCCGTTTGACTAAGTTTGATTAATGAGTATATCTGTTAGGACAGGGAATAGGGAACAGGGAACAGGGGAAGGAAAAAAATTCTTTTCAGTAATTAGCTGAAGATGATATCAATGGCGATAAAATTTACATTGATTGATATAGCTGTAGCCAGGGTAATTAGAACATTATCAATGATGGAAACCTAGAAATAACAAGGATTTCACTAAGGATTTCACTATTGCCTTTTGCCTTTTGCCTCTTGCCTGCTGCTATAAAGAGTGATAACCATAGATAAAAGTACATGAATTACTGGCTATTTCAAGGCAACCCCAAATATTACAAAGTTGTAGAAGCTATTCAAGGCTTTGAGCAAATGCCCTGGTTAGTGACTCGCTACGCTAAAGATATCGCTATAGGTGATGGTGTGATCATTTGGGTATCTGGTACACAAGCGGGAATTTATGCCATAGCAGAAATAACTGAATCTGCCAAATTTATCACCGAAATACCAGATAAAAAATATTGGTCTGATTCTACCCGTGCTTTGGGTAAGCAACAAGCAATAATTCGCTTTACAAATAAACTCATAGAATGCCCTTTATTAAAAACCAGTTTACAACAAGATCCTATTCTTAAAAGTTTGCTGGTAATTCGCGCTCCTAACTCCACTAATTTTAAAGTCACTTCCGAAGAATGGTTAAGAGTGCAGGAATTAATTTAATAATTCAGGATTCAGGATTCAGAATATTGGTATGAATTATCAAGCAAAAACCCCCAAATTACCCACCCAAGCCATAGCCGCTAAAATCTTCCACTCTATTAATATCATTAGCCTGTTTTTAATGATTACCAGTGGATTACAAATTTACAACGCTAACCCCGTTTTTGGTGGCCGTGCAGGTTTACATATTCCCCCCATTTTTACTTTAGGTGCTTGGTTAGCAGGAGGTAGACACTGGCATTTTGCAGCTATGTGGCTTTTTTCACTCAATTTTTTATTTTATGGAATTTACATTTTAATTACCCGACGTTGGCAACATAGATTTGTCGGCAGTAATGACATCAAAGCATTACAAAAAACGCAAAATATTAAGCGTTTAACTTATGCTTGGCATCGGATTATTTACACATCTATTATTCCCATATTAATGTTAGCAATATTAACAGGAATCGGAATGTACAAACCTGCTCAATTTCCCTGGATAGTTGATATGTTTGGAGATTGGCAAGCATTAAGAATCGTACATTTTGCTTCTGTGCCATTGGTGGTAATATTTGTAATTATTCATTGGCGATTAGGACAGAAAGCGGGAGGAGATAAACTAATAGAATCGATGTTTTGGTAATTTTGGAATTAATAATTTAACGCAGATAAACGCAGATAAACACGGGAGCATCCCAATTTTGAAAAAATAACTCCAGCAACATTAAAAAATCTCTTAAAATCTCTTACCTTTGTGTCCTTTGTGTCCTTTGTGTCCTTTGTGTCCTTTGTGTCCTTTGTGTCCTTTGTGTCCTTTGCGGTTCAATCATATCAGAACCTTGGAGCGTTTTATTTCGTTAGTTCAACATAAATTTACACATTTGGGATACTCCCGATGAACACAGATAGTTTTTTAATTAGGGGAAGTTATTAAATCATGAATCATACTCATAAAAAACACCTAATTCATATAGTGAAACCTCGATTTAACCGCCGTAAGTTTTTACAAATATCTGGAATTTCTAGTATAGGTGGTTTACTTAGTGGTTGTGGTACACCAGCATTAGAAGACTTGGTAGGTAAACTTTCAGAACCCTTAAATCAAAAAGTTGAAGAATTAATATTTCAACCCCAGAAACTTGTACCAGAATTTGCAGCTAGTGAAATTAAACCAGAAGCTTTAATCATTAATAGTTTCCGGGGTACACCAATTATTGATGTTGATAAATTCCGGTTAATTATTGATGGTGAAGTAAATAATCCCCTGAGTTTAAGTATGGCAGAAATTCAAAATTTACCTTTAACTTCTATGATTATTCGTCATGTTTGTGTTGAAGGTTGGGCAGCAATTGTACAATGGGGAGGTATTCGTTTACGTGATTTAATCGCTTTAGCTCAACCCCAAGAAAATGTGAAGTATGCTTATTTTAAATCAGCAGATGGTTATTATGAAAGTTGGGATTTAGCTTCTGCTACTCATCCCCAAACTTTGTTAGCATATCAAAAAAATGGGGAAAAGTTGCCTGTGGAAAATGGTGCGCCTTTACGTTTATCTTCTCCTATTAAATTAGGTTATAAACAAAGTAAATGGGTAACGAGAATTACTTTAACTAGCCAGTTATCAGCTTTTAAAGGTTATTGGGAAGATCAGGGTTATGAATGGTTTGCGGGATTGTGAACACATATTAAGATTATTGACACTCTCCTGCCTGAAGCCACGGAGATTCTTGGTTCAATGAGTCCACTTAGATTAGATCCCTTGCGGTGTCTAACAAGCGGGGTGGTTCTCTCCCCAAGCGTTAACTTAGGGAATGCCCTTCCCTAGTTGGATTACTCCAAATTTTGTTTGAGTTTAAATTCTGTGTCGTGTTTCGACTACTTCGACTTACTTCGACTGCGCCCTTCGACACCGCCCTTCGACTGCGCCCTTCGACACCGCCCTTCGACAC
>NZ_JAQMTI010000142.1:0-31120 GCF_028329225.1 Sphaerospermopsis kisseleviana CS-549
TCCCCAGTCCCCAGTCCCCAGTCCCCAGTCACCTACTCGTTTGGTGGTAAACCATACATGGAACGATATAGACTATCGTACTGTTTAGCAGATTCATACCAACTAAAGTTTTGATTCATACCCCGTTGTTGTAATTCTTGCCATTGGGGTTTGTAACGGAAACCTTCCCAAGCCCGAATCATACAGGTAAATAGGTCTAAAGGTTCATAGCGGTCAAAGCAATAACCTGTACCTGCGGTATTTACGGGGTCGTGGTGGGTGACAGTATCAACTAATCCCCCTGTACGGCGGACGATAGGAACAGAACCATAACGTAAAGCCATCATTTGACTGATACCGCAAGGTTCAAAACGACTTGGCATTAAGAAAGCATCAGTACCGGCATAGATGCGACGGGAAAGAGCATCATTATATAAAAGGTAGGTGGCCATTCTGCCAGGATAGCGGGATGCTAACTGCCACATTTGGGTTTCATAATAGCGATCGCCTGTTCCCAACAACACAAATTGAGCATCTGTATAAGCCATAAAGCGGTCAAGAATTTGGATCACCAAATCTAAACCCTTTTGTTCTACCAACCGGCTCACCATACCCATTAAAAAGGCACTAGAATTAACTTCTAATCCCATTTCTTCTTGCAAGGCAATTTTGTTAGCTTTGCGTTTGTCTAAGGTATCGGTAGTAAAAGTTTGATTAATGTATTTATCAGTTGCCGGATCATAAACATCTGTATCTATACCGTTGATAATCCCTGATAACTTGCCACTAATAAAAGACAATAAACCTTCGATTTCTTCACCGTAAGCAGGAGTTTTGATTTGTTCTGCATAGGTGGGGGAAACTGTATTTACCCTGTCAGCAAACTGCACCGCTGCGGCCATAGTGTTGTGTCCTTGCATATACCAGGGACACCAAGTAATTTTCCGTAAATACCATTCCCAAGGTCCTTGATAGGCAAGGTTATGAATAGTAAACACAGTGGTAATATCTGGATCTTGGTGCATCCACACAGGAATCATCCCTGTATGCCAGTCGTGACAGTGGATAATTTCCGGTTTCCAATAATTCCAGGCAAATTCCGCCGCACCGTTAGCAAATAAAGTGAAACGCCAATCTTCATCTTCTCCGGCATAAATACGACGGGGTGAAAAAGCAGGATGTCCAAATAAATACAAAGGAACATCAGTTCCAGGGAGGACACTTTCATAAACTGAAAAGTCCTGGAACATGGCAAAGCCTTTCCAAATTGGCTCTTTGGGAATTTCCATCTTATCTGGCAGAAAGCCATAATAAGGCAGGAATATCCGTACATCATGCCCCATTTGTCTGAGAACTTTTGGTAATGCACCGACAACATCACCCATTCCACCTACTTTGGCAATGGGAGCAGCTTCCGCTGCAACAAATAAAATTCGCATAATTATTGGTAATTGGTAATTGGTAATTGGTAATTGGTAATTGGTAATTGGTAATTGGTAATTGGTGATTGGTAATTGGTAATTGGTAATTGGTAAAGATAAAATTGATTACCCAGTCACCAGTCACCAGTCCCCATTCCCTTTATGATCCGCGTTTAATCTCGGTGAAGATTTCTTCTAAAATTTCAGTTGCACCTTGTTGACGTAAGGTATTGGCTAGTTGTGTTCCCAGTTGTTCTGCATCTTTGGCTAAACCAGTAACGGTATCTTTTACCAGTTTTTGACCATCTACACTAGCTACAATACCAGTTAGTGTTAAATTATCACCATTGATTTCTGTGTTGACACCAATGGGAACTTGACAACCCCCTTCTAAAGAGCGGAGAAAAGATCGTTCTGCTAAACAGCGATCGCGTGTTTGGGGATGTTGAATAGCTTTGAGAATGGTGATTAGTTCAGCATCATCAGCACGGCATTCTATACCTAAAGCACCCTGGCCAACTGCGTGCAGGGAAATATCAGGGGGTAAAATTTGGTGAATGCGATCGCTCATTTCCAATCTTTCTAAACCAGCTACGGCTAAAATCAAAGCGTCATATTCTCCCGCATCCAACTTAGCCATGCGTGTGTTCAGATTTCCCCGCACATCTTTAAAGGTAAAATGGGGGAATTTATGGCGTAGTTGTGCCAGTCTTCTTAAAGAAGATGTACCAATCACCGCACCTGCTGGTAAAGTTTCCAGAGTTTGTCCTTTGTATTGCTCATGGAATACTACCGCATCGGCTGGATTTTCCCGTTCTGTAATTGCTGCTAGTGCCAAACCTTCTGGTAAGTTGGTAGGCAAATCTTTAAGGGAATGAACGGCAAAATCAATACTTTTCTCGATCATTCCCAGTTCGAGTTCCTTGGTAAATAATCCTTTGTCACCAATTTTAGCTAATGCTACATCCAGGATTTTGTCGCCTTGGGTAGACATGGTATGGACTTCAAAATTGATATCAGGATAACTTTTCTGAAGTTGCTCTCTTACCCAGTATGTTTGAACTAGAGCTAGTTGGCTTTTACGTGAACCAATACGAATAGTGCGTGGAGGGCTAGAAACTGAAGTCATAAAACAATTTGTCAAACCAGGCGATAAATTCACATTGATCTAGACTACCGCAGCAAGTGACTTACCGGATGGAATCACTCTCTTTACATTCGGTTACATTTTTCTTATATCAACAGCGGCTACCAGTTTGATAAAACGTTATGTATAACGTTATGTATATTTTTACATATTCTATTTTTCAGCATCTACCTATATGCAGATTTTTTTTAGATACTACAACAAAGATTGATGAGGACTATCTCAATCAAAGAAAAAACAACCGCAGCAACACTAAAAAATCTCTGAAAATTTCTTCCCTTTGTGTCCTTTGCACCCTTTGTGGTTCAATCATATCAAGTCTCAGATCATTTTATTTATTTCGTGAGATCAAAATAAATTTACACATTAAATTTACACATTGAGAAATTATAGTTTAGGTAAAGGAATAGGAAACAGGAAAATAAATTGTAGTAAATCATCAGCCAAAGTAGTCTTGAGAGAGAAGTTGAAATTTTCAAGATATGCTAATATTCAATAATGAACAATGAACAATTGACCATTACTGAAACAATTATCAATTATCAATTATCAATTATCAATTATCAATTATCTCTATGATTCGTTCTGCTTGTTTAATTTTTAACCCAGTTGCCGGTCAAGGTGATCCAGACTTTGAATTAGAGCAAATTAGGTCAATATTAGAACCAGAAATTGATTTAGATATTTATCTCACCACTGAAGAAGTTGATGCTGATGAACTCGCACGTGCAGCAGTAGAAAGGGGAGTAGAAGCGATCATTGTTTCTGGGGGAGATGGGACATTATCAGCAGCAGCGGAAGCAGTAGTTAATACTGATATACCTTTTGGGATTATTTCACGAGGAACAGCAAACGCTTTTGCCGCAGCATTAAATATTCCTAATACAATTGCCGCAGCTTGTCAAACCATTTTACAAGGTAAAACTCGCACAGTAGATGTTGCTTATTGTCATGATCATCCAATGATATTATTAGCAGGTATTGGCTTTGAAGCAGAAACTGTAGAAAAAGCAGATCGAGAAACTAAAAATCGTTTTGGGATGATAGCTTATATCTTAGCTGGTATTCAAGAACTGGGAAATTTACAAAGATTTGCTGTGGAAATTGAAACAGAAGATAAGATCATTCAAACTCTTGCATCAGCGGTGACGGTAGCAAATGCAGCACCTCCAACTTCTGTTTTAGCTCAAGGACCTTCCGGGATTATTTATGATGATGGATTATTAGATTTAACAATAGTAGCTCCAGAAACTAAAACAGGTGCGATCGCTGCCACATTTCATTTATTCCAAACTGCTGCTACAGGTACACCAGTGAAAAGAGATGATATTGGTTATTTGCGAGCTAAACAATTTAAAATCACCACAAAACCACCACAAAAAGTAGTTATAGATGGGGAAATAGTAGGTACAACTCCTGTAGAAATTAAATGTATCCCAGC
Source organism: Sphaerospermopsis kisseleviana CS-549 (assembly GCF_028329225.1). Lineage (NCBI taxonomy): Bacteria > Bacillati > Cyanobacteriota > Cyanophyceae > Nostocales > Aphanizomenonaceae > Sphaerospermopsis > Sphaerospermopsis kisseleviana. The sequence continues at coordinate 3,989 of NZ_JAQMTI010000142.1, forward strand.
AGGGTTAACGGTTTTTGTTCCTTATGTAAAAGAAGAAATTCCCACAGAAAAATTAGATGGTTTACCTAACCTAACTGTAGAAATAAAAGAGGAATCTACATAAAAAGTCAGGAGTCAGGAGTCGTAGGGGCGAAGCATTCGGGCGAATAATTATCAATTTTTATCACAATTTTATGGTATAGGGCAAAAAAATAAAAAATTTTAGATTTTAGATTTTAGATTTTAGATTTTAGATTTTAGATTGTGCTAAATGAAAACAATCCAAAATCCAAAATCTAAAATCCCAAATTCAGAACTTCTGACTTCTGAATTATTAACCTATGATTAACCTAAAAGTTGTTGTTTGAATGCACTAACTTTGTGGGATAATTCTTGTCGAGTTTCCGCTTTCAGGAGATAACGGAAGACAAACCACATAGCATAGAATATGCCAATTAGCTCAAAAATGGGAGCTAATAAAGGCACACCATTAACAGCATCTAAAACGGAGATCGCCACCTTAACCGTAACAAAGGCAGACAAAATTAACACAATTGTTAAGATAGCTTGCTGATTTTTAGCAAAAAAACTACCCACATAATTTGGTAGTTGATCTAATAAGTCAACTATTTGTGAGCTAATTCGTTGCCATTGACTGTTAGGCGCTTTAGCTGGTTGCAGTTTAGGCAAATTTCCAGTTTCTGCACCTTCAAGAGATAATACCCCTGGTGGTGAAACGGAAGTAGCAGAGTCTTGCTGTTGTTGAGTTTCCATAATGTTTGCCATTTGGCACAACAGTGTTGATAAGTGACTGGACGTAAATCAATATAACAGTCTTGACTCAGAATACCAAGTCAAAAATATTTCAGTTTGTATCTTGATTACTGAGGATTGACCAGAAAAACTTATTTCAGTCCATCAACTTAGAGATATTAACAGATATTAATTGTGAGCAGTTTTACCTTCCTGGTTGTGCGACTGTTGCATTAACAATTACATTTCTCACTCCATTAATTTCTTTAGCCAAAGGTTCAATTTTAGCTAACTGATCCTGATTATTTACAGTTCCTGATACAGTAACAGTACCATCATCGGTAGCTTTAACTGTTAATGCACCACCAGGAATATTAGCTTCTAACTTAGAACGGACTTCACTAGCTAAGTCTGCTGCTGTTCTTTCTGTACGATCAGTAGTTAGCAGATTTCGTTCTTCACGAGCGCGAATATCAGCGTTGAGTTGTCTTCTGCGAAGTTCACTTTGAGCGTCTTCTTTAGCTTCTTGTCTGGTTTCTGCTGCTGGACTGACTGGAACTTCTCCTTCTCCCGGTTCAGGTGCAGTCACAGTTGTTTTAGCGGTATTATCACAAGCAGCACTAAAAAGTAAAAGTGAACCTATTAAGAATGAAGTTAACTTTTTCATTGGTTTATTGTTTGATTTTGATATAGCAAAATTCAGGAGGCAGGAGCAAAATTTAAACTGTTAATTTTATTGCTCCTCAAATGTGGTGAAACTAATGGGAATTAAACTGTTTTTTGGCGATGGTCAATAATAATTACTGGTGCTTCTCCAGTAAAATCACCATGAACGGTTTCTGTAGGTTTGACAGTTTCAAAACTGCGTTGATGTTCACTCGGTTGATATTCGTTGACATCACGGGCATCATAAATATCAAATTCTTCAATTCCCAAACCTTTGAGGATAGTTTCAGCCTGGTGAATTTGTGCTTGAGTACCATCAACAATGATTAAATAATGACCTCTTTGGAAGCGATCGCTATAAACTCGCGCTCTTTCTTCAGGAATACCTAAACCAATTAACCCCCCTGCAATACCTCCCACTGCTGCACCGACAACACCACCGGTTAAGGTTGTGGCTAAAGCAGTTGCTACCGCACCACCAGCCATGACAGGTCCAACTCCAGGAATTGCTAAAGTTCCCAAACCAACTAATAAACCACCTATACCACCAATTGCACCACCTGTAGCAGCACCGGCTTTTAGTCCTTCATCTGCTTTATTACCCTCTAAATTCCTTTTTTCACTGTTGTCTGTGTCTTTAGCAATAAGGGAAACTTGGTTCATGGGAAAACCAGCATTTCTCAAGTCTCTGAGTGCTGTTTCTGCATCACGACGATGGGAAAATACACCAACTGCTCTTTTAGTAGTTTGTAAAGGTGCTGGCGAAGGTGCTTTTACATGACCATTTGCTTCGTAAACTTGCCATTGTTTAATTCCATGTCGGTTGAGAATAGTTGCAGCCCTGTGAATATCGGTATCTGTACCACCAGCGATAATGATATAGTCTCCTTGATGGATGCGTTCGTTGTAAAACTGAGTTTGATGATCGGGAATATTAAAACGAGTAGACTCAAAGCGATCGCTCCAATGAACACCCCCAAAAGCATCTCTGTGTTGACGTTCTCTGTGTATTAAAGCAATTTGGTTCAAGGGAAAACCTTCATTTCTTAAATCATTAATAGCAGTTTCCGCATCTTGCAGCAGTGAAAAATAGCCAATTGCATATTTAAGAACAGTCGTTTCTCTATGAACAGTTGTTTCTTTAGGAACAGTTGTTTCTCTAAGAACAGTTGTTTCTCTAGGAACAGTTGTTTCTTTAGGAACAGTTGTTTCTCTAGGAACAGTTAGATCCTGATGAACAACTTCTGTAGTTGGTTGTTTACCATCCGGTTGATCATAAACTTCAAATTCTTCTATTCGCCAATGATGCAGAATTTCTTTAGCTCTAGCAATTTCCGCATCTGTGCCATCAATAATGACTAAATATTCTCCTCTCTGTACTCTATCATGATAAATTTTGGCTTTTTCTTCGGGAATTCCTAAACCAATTAACGCACCAATTAAACCTCCCGCCGCGGCACCAATACCAGCACCAGCAAGGGTTGTTATTAAAGCTGTAGCTGTAGCACCAGCCAACATAATTGGACCGACTCCGGGAATAGCTAACGTTCCTAGTCCTACTAATAAACCAGTTATACCACCTAAAACACCACCAGAAATTGCCCCAATTGTTGCACCTTCTTCCGCCTGATCACCAACTTTCTCACGGACTTGATGACCAGCAATTTCTTCATTTTCGTGATGTCTAGCGATAACAGAAACTCTTTCCATTGGAAAGCCTGAATGTCTCAATTCATGTAGCGCCTGTTCAGCATCATGGCGATCTGGAAATACGCCTACAGCACGCCTATCTATACCTATAACCATGCTTTATATTCCTCCAACAGCAAAACAGAAATCTTTTGATATTCCTGTTATTTTTGAATGACTTTAAGGCCATAACTCTATTACTACGTTTTTGAATGCAAGTATCATCAATCTCTTGGATGAAGTTATATTTATGCCATTGGTTATAAGAAAATCGAGTGAGCCGTGGTATTACCTGCACAAATAGCTAAACCAGAAGACTTTTATGCTTGGGGTGTAGCAGCAGCAGAAAAAGGTAATCTCAAACAGGCTATTGATTATTTTAGTCAAGCGATCGCTCTCAAACCAGACTATGCAGGTGCTTATTTATCCCGTGGTGTAGCTAGTTACCAAAACTTAGACAGAAAAAGCGCCTTAGAAGATGCCCAAATCGCCGCAAAACTGTTTGAAGAGCAAAAAAATACCGAAGGTTTACAAACAGCACAAGCTTTTATTTTAGAATTGAAAACACCCTATACAGAAAATATCAGCAAGGGTAAACCCAGTTTTATGGATTTTGTTGGTAGTCTGGGATCTGTATTATTGCAATTTTTACCTTTTTAGGAGTAATGATTAGGAGTAATGATCTTGAAATGTGCATAATCTAAAATCTTTGTAGGGACAATTCATGAATTGTCCCTATCCTAATATTTACTAAGTAATCCCTAAATATTCACACCTATTAATTGAAATGCCTGTTTAATATTTGCCGCTATTTGCAAACTTTGGGACGTTGCAGACAAGGTATATAATTTGATAGCTTGACTATAAGCAGATAACATTTCTCGGCTATTTTCTATTTCCCCATCTTGATTTTTAATATTCATTAATACCCAACCTAAATTATGATATGCTTCTGCATAATTGCCATTACATTTAATGGCTTTTTCTAGATATAACTTAGCCTGATTCCATACTCCTATTTGGGCGTATAAAGTACCAAGACGAAAGTAAGGAAAAGCTAGGGGTGGGAATGTTTGTAAATAATTTTCATATATTTGAATAGCACTTTGATAGTTTTTTAAATTCTCTTGAGTAATGGCATAATTAAGGAATACCCAACCAGGAATAGATGTTTGATGAGATGTTTGATGGGCAGCTTTTTCAAAACTGATCAGTGCATCTTGCCATAAGTATTGATTCCCTTGTTTCCAACCTTTTAAACCCCAAGCTATACTACTATTAGGTACTTGGTGAATAAATTCTGCAATTCTTCTATCTACATCATTAGCTTGTTTAGTGACAACGGCTTTTTCTAAAGCAATAATTAAATAAGGATATAAACTATTTTGTAAGTTAGTTTGTAATTGCTTTTCATGATGATTTAGCTGATTTTGTACTTGATTATTTACTTGATTATTTAATTTAAATATTGCTTGAGTAGCTTTACGGATCGCTAACTTCCATTGTTGTTGCTGTACATATATCCATGATTGCAAACTTAAAGCAAAAGTACAATCTGGTTGGATTTTTAATACTGTATCTATGGTTTTTTCGGCTGCTGCTAAATTACCAGATTTAGCTAATGCCCACGCATAATTAGCTTGTATCCAAGCTTCATTAGGAGATAAATTAACAGCTATTTGTAAATTTTTTACCGCTTCTTGCCAATTGTTTTGACGGCAATTAATCAATCCTAAAACTCCGTATCCTCTGCCATCATTTGCTTGTAATTTAATGGCATTTTGAGCATCTATTTCTGCTTCTTGTTCATCAATATATATTTGTAATAATGCTAGTTCTACGGCTGCTTCCCCGTTTTCTGGTTCAACTGACAAATATTTTTGATATGCTTGGGCTGCATCATTTAATTTACCTTGTTTTACTAATTCCTTAGCCCGTTGATGTTGGGGAGAAATAAATTTACCTTGGAGTGCCGCTATTAATTCATTAGCAGTTTGAAATCTATCTTCTATTCTAAATTGCATTCCTGTTAATATAACTTTTTCCATTAAAAGACTTAAATCAGGGCGGAGTTGTCGCGGTGCAATTAATGGATCTACTAATGTATTTAATGTATTTAATGTATTTAAGGCACTGTTTTGTAAAAATGCACTAGCCCTTTCTGTTGCTTCTGTTGGTAATTTTCCCGTGAGTAATTCATACATTGATGCACATAAAGCATAAATATCAGTACCAGGGAATCGTTTACCTTTTTGAATATATTGTTCATAGGGTGCATATCCCGGTGTTAAAATTCTAGTCATATCTCCAGTTTGATTGGCAATAAATTCTCTGGCTGCACCAAAATCAATTAATACCGCTTGATCTGGATCTACAATGATAATATTTTCGGGTTTGATATCTCGATGTAATAAATTATGACTGTGAATTACTTTTAAAGCGTCAGCAATTTGCAGAAAATAATGTTTAACTCGATTTTCTGCTAATATTCCTTCTGTTGCTAATATCTGATCTAAGGATTTACCAACCAGTAATTCCATGATCATGTATGCAGTGTTATTTTCTAAGAAATACTCATAAATTTTAGCGATATTTGGATGTACACATTGTTGTAAATAGTTGGCTTCTATTTGGAATTTTTGCAGTTGTTCTTGACGCTGTACGGGAGTAATTGACATTGGCCACAAAACTGTATTACCTTGTCTGGCTGCATTTTCTGGCCATAGTTCTTTGATGGCAACTTTGGCGGAATTTTGTAAATATGTTGCCGCATAAGTAATACCAAATCCACCTTGTCCTAAGACATTTTCTATTCTATATCTACCATTGCCAATTAATGTTCCTGGGGATAAATGCAGATTTGATGTAGGGGAATGGGGGGTTAAAGGTGTACCGCAAGCAATACAAATAGTAGCATGATCTACATTATCAGTGAGACAGGTGGGGCATTGCATAGATGTTAATGAGTAATGGGTGATTGGTGATTGGTGATTGGTGATTGGTGATTAACTAAAGATAACTAACTAAACATCGTACTGCTAACAGGGTAGCATTATCAGATGCACCTCGTTCTAATACTTGGTTAATAGTAGCATTTACGGCTGTTTGTAAATTTGATTGATTGGTGAAATTTTCCGCTAGTTCAGTTTGAGAAACTAAGTCCCAAACACCATCGGAACATAGTAAAATGATATCTTGAACTGCTAATTTCATTGTTAATTCTGAGGTTGTTTGTCTTAAATCTTGAACGTAATCATGGCTTAATCTCTTTTTTCCGCCGATGGATTTGGTGAGAACGTTTCTATCTGGATGTGTGGTAATTTCGGCTTCTGTAATTTGTCCACTAGCTAATAATATGGCAACGAGGGAATGATCTTGACTCAGTTGTTTTATTTCTCCTTGACGTAGTAAATAAATGCGACTATCGCCCACATGACTGATCATCAATTGTTGGGATATGGCAAAAATTACGCTGAGGGTTGTTCCTCCTTCTTTAACTTGGTTGGATACTGTTTCATTTGCTTGTGTAAATAAGGAGGTTAACCATTCTTGATATTGTTCTTTGGTTTGATTTGTTGGAGGTATGGGTGTTTCTAATATGGTTTTAATTGCTAATTTACTGGCTAATTCTCCTTGGGACATTCCTCCCATACCATCAGCGATCGCAGCTAAGATAATAGTTTCTTGACCACTGTTTTTTTGTTGTTTAATACCATAGTTATCTTCATTCTTCAGGCGGTTTATTGATAATCCTACAGTAGACAAACTGGCTACTTCCCAAGTAATATCTGGTATGCCAATTTCTTGACGGGTATTAACTAATATTGTTAATAATTGTTCTAATGTAAATCTTTCTTCGGGGATGGGAGATAAGCAAATCTTCAGGATTTGATACAGGTGAGGAATGGGTTTGATTTGTATTTCTATAGTGGGATCGTTAGGTAGATTTTGGTTGTGAATTATATGATATAATAATCCTGCTACTGTGTAACTACTCATTGTTTCTTGAATAGGATATTTACAGTATGCTAATTCAGGGGCGCAATAGTTTCCCATTAAGCCAATATTGAGATTTTCACCGACAGGATAGGCGCTAGTTAAATCAAAGAATTGGATGGGTGTTCCTATTTGCATAAATTGGGGTATTATATTAATAATACACCATTTTCTTTGATGTAAATAGCGGAATAATTGACAGATTTGGCTGGTAATTAATAATGATTTTTCTAGGGTATGTTCGGTTTGTAGCCAAGTTTCTAAGGTTTGATTTTCGCGGGGAAGGTAGGTTAATAGTAGGAGTTTTTGATTGGATGTGTTGGTGATGATTTCAGTTTCTGGATAATATTCATCTGCTAAATATTCATCTGCTAAAGTTTCATCTGCTAAATATTCATCTGCTAAAGTTTCTGTTTTGAAAATTTCTGATTGTGTATCTATTTCTGTGTTATCAGCAATTGGTAAATGAGAAACTTGAATATTTATATGATCTTCTATGGTGTGCGCTAGGAGTGGAGAAATTAATTTATAATCTCCTAATTGGTTTCTTAATTCTAATTCTCGGTTGAGGGCGCTGTCAGTTCCACCTATTCTGAGTAACCCTGGTTTTTCAGCAGCTATGATGTTAACTTGAAAGTAATCAATCTCAGGTGTGATTTGTCCTAAGTAGGAGATGATTTCTATTTGCAGGTTTTGGATTTGACAACAGATGTTTTCTTGAATTATTAATGGCGATGGATTTGTAATTTCACTCATTTTTTTTCACGCGCCAGACGCAGATTTACAAAGAGAATAAGAATAAATACCCGATTTTTAGGTTATTAAATTTTGCGGGTATTTAGGTGGTATTTTTAGGGGGTATTTTTAGGTGGTATTTAGTTTTAAGCTGTTACACAGCTAAATTGTATAATCCTAATATTCTGAACTCTTGTTTAACAGGCAAGATGCCTGTTCCACTTAAACAAATTAAATGCACAACAGCTTAACTTGAAAAAGGAAGTTTGATTTTTCATATTTTTCATAAGGTTTGAAATAGAAATATAACTTTACCAAATGCTATTTCATCACCAGAGTTTAAGGGGGTGGGTATGGTAATTCTGGAACTAAAGCGCGTTTGTCCTTGGGATTTGATAAATATACCGTTGGTAGAACCTAAATCTTTGACTTTCCATGTTCCTAGTTCATGATAAATTTCGCCATGATTGCGAGATACTGTTTCTCCTCCAAAAAATGTTTCTAAATCTATATCTACTGGTCCAACGTCAGGATCAAATATACCTACTATGGCGTTATTCTTTATGAGAAATTCTGGAATGGGGGCGTTAATTTGTTTGCATATTATTTTAGCATTAGTGGATGTATTTGTAGTAGATGTATTAGTAATTATGGGGTAGTTAGGTTGTGGTAGGGGTGGTTGAATGACTGTAGGTGCTACGCTTGGTTCTATGATTGGTGAGGGTGTGATTGGTGAGGGTGTGATTGGTGAGGGTGTGATTGGTGGGGGTATGATGATGGTTTGCAGTTCTGAACCGCAAGCGTTACAAAATTCTGAGTTGTCTGGGTTTTGATCATAGCCACAAGCTGTACAAGTAATCATGGTTTTTTCTCCTGATTGTCAATTATTAATTGTTTTCGTGCAAGGTTTTACAGCCACCCCTAACTCTGAATTAGGAATTATCAATTATCAATTATCAATTATCAATTATCAATTATCAATTACTATGTTCCTGTGAGTTTTCGCATTTCTTCTTCTGATGGCATTTCATTAATATCGTCACCCATTTTCACGGTTTTACCTTTTGCACCCATTTTGACTGTTTTCCGAGTTCCTGGTGAGATTTTTCGGGTTTTACGCAGTTCTGCTTGGGCGTTATTTAAGGATTCTGTCATGTCTGTGTTGCCGATTTTAACTGTCATCCGTCGGGCTGTTTCTAATATCTGTTCGGCTTTTTCTGGGTCTTTTTCTGCTATCCTAATGGCTTGATCAACAAAGTTAGATATGTTGCATTGTTGTACATAATCCATGACTTCTTTATTAACTTGGGCTACATTTTGTTCTCCGGGAATAAATTGAATAATTAGGTTTTGTGGTGGTAGTTCACCACGGATTTTTTGCCCAGGAATGTCATACGTTAATCCTAGTTGGGCAATACGTACACGAGAGGCGGGGCGGTTATTAATGGTAAATTCTAAAATAAATATGGTTTCGTCATTAGCGATCGCATTTCCTAATGGATAAGGATCTTGATTGAGAGGAAATTCTGCTTGGGTAGGATAAGCACGAACTACGCGGGTTAGTTCTACTCCTTTGACTGTTTTTACTGTTAAGGCTAAATTAGTGATAACTTCTTGTTGGGCTTGGGTATATTCAGCGATGATTTTATGAGGTAAATCTAAAATTGATGTTTCTGTACCTTTGGCAATTCCTGGTACTATATATAGTAATGTTCCTCCTGTAAAATCGCTAAGATGAGTCAGTAAATCTTCGTTAAATTCTTCTCCTACTCCTAAGGCTGTAATTGGTATATTATTAGTGGCTAAATTATTAGCAATTGACCGACATTGATCTTCATCAAATGTTTGTCCATCGGTAAATAATAGGATACGTTTGACTGTCATTTGTTGTTCACTTAACAAATCAAATGCACTCCGTAATCCTAAACCCATGCGTGTACCACCGGAAAATTCTCTCAGGTTGTTAATGGCGGTTTCTAGTTTTTGGACTTCTGTAGCACTGGTTAACCCAATAATTTGGGAAGCATTATCATCAAATTGGACTATGGCAATGCGATCGCTTGTTGTTAATTTTCCTGAATTTACTAATGCTAATAAGGATTCAATCACTATATCTATTTTTGATTTTCCCCCTGTGACTTGTTGATATTGTTTCCCATCTTGTTGATAAGTAATACCTGTAGGTTTGACATCTCCTGCTACTACTTCATACATTGATCCACTGGTGTCAATCACAAAGGTAAATGTGGTAGGTGGGCGACTTGTAGCTACATCTTTAATGGGACGTAATTTCAACATCACAAATAATTTTTGTGCTGTGCTGTCTGCTGGCATAAATTCCCGATGGGGAGTAATATTAACGTTAATAGCGTTCTGCATTTTTATGTCCTAATTGAATGATTATTGAATGATTATTGAATGATTATTGAATGATTGTTGAATAATTAAATAAACATGATTACACAAAATTCAAAGGTGGTAACATCCCAAATTGTGGTTCTATATCTGATATATCTGGGTTAATAATTTTCGGGGTTTCTTGATTGCCGGTTTCTTGTAATTTGTCAATGTTCTCCTCTATCAATAATCTTAAATTGAGAGTTAGGGAACTAAATCTATAACCCTCTTTAATATCTTCTATCCAGGTTTGAATAATGTTATTAAGTTGGTGATCCTTGATTGCTGATAAGCTGAGATTTTGTAATGTTGTACGGATAGTTTCTTTTATGGTAGGAGTAAAAACCTGTTCTGGTGTATCTTCTTGCATGGGGTTTAAATCTAGGGTGTATTCATACCTTTCGTTTGAGTTTTGGATTTTGAGGTAAAATGTATATTTAACCATTATTAGTTAACTATTGATTAGCGGTTTTATCCTTGACTTCTATGGTAATTTGTCCTAGTTTACGAGTATCTCCAATCTTTAAATCTTGAGTTGTTTTCTTCATTTTTTTCATCATCGCATATTCTTGATTAAATTCCATAATAATATTTTCTCCTTCTTTGAAGATTTTAGCAGTAATTGGTGTAAATCCATCAGCAGAATTTACAGGAATTTCCACATTTAAAGATGTACCAATTAAAATTGGTTTTGTCCCTAATAAATATGTTGTTTTTTCGGTGGGTGTCCAATGTACCAATAAATATGGTGCTGATGCTAATTGTTTTTGTTCTATCCACGCTATCATTAAACCAATGAAAAATCCCAGGATAGATGCACCGGATAACCGCCCCAAAATATCACCAAAAATACTAGCAGTAATTAAAAAACCACTAGCACCAATTCCCCCGCCAATTGTTCCTCCTATTAAGGCATTTTTGAGGTTTAAATTAGGAACGAAAAATTTTGTACCTCCTCCTACTAACGCTCCTAAAATTACCCAGCCGGCAATTCTACCAACTTCTAATAATGCTATATTAGATAGAGGTGAAAATATTAAAAATAATAATTGTCCTGTTGTACCTGCTATTGTTCCTGCTATTAAACTACCACTGACGGCAATAATTCCTTTTTGTGTTGTTAATAAAGGTAAACGCATATAGCGGTTTTGTCCCATAATTAAAGCTAGGGATATTCCCATTGCTAAAAATGCTGTCCAACCACTCATACGTAATAATAAATCACCAATACTATAGTTTTCTCTAGAATTAGACTCAACTAATTGTTGATAAATTACAGCTTCTGCGTTGCGAAATGCTTGATCAAATTGACCGGAATTAGCATAAAATACTAAAGAGCGATCGCCTGTAATTTGAGTTAAATAATTAATATCCGCGTCTCCAGTAGCGACTGCAATTAATTTTATTCCTGCGTTTCTAGTTGCTAAGGCTGAATTATAAGCAAAATTGGGATCATCTGGTATACCATCGGTAAATAAAATGATATTATTATTGATGTTCTGATTTAATGTAGTTGTTTGTAATTCTCCTAAAGCTGTATCCATACCTTGAGCCATTGGTGTAGAACCTTGTTCTGATAAACTACTAATGGCATTATTTAAAGTATTAATGTTGTTTGTCAGAGGAGTAACAGTTTTAACGTCTATCCCAAAATTGACGACTGCTATTTGATCCGTCTGTAAATTACGACGTTCTATAAATTTACTAGCTGCGGTTTTGACTTCTGTTAATTTGCCATCACTCATACTTGAGGATGTGTCAATTAACAAAACTATTGCTTGGGGTTCGTTTTGGGTAGGTGTATCAGATTTAGTTAAGGCTAAAAATGGTTCTCCTAATAAAATTGCTGCTGTCAAACATCCACCAGCGCCGTATATTGCAAATAGTAGAGGTTTGTTGTTTTTTAAGCGATTAAGTAGGTTCAACATATTATTTTTATATTAATGTACATCAATTTATTTTTTAGCCAAAAACACAAAGGTGATATTTTTTATTCATCCTTGAATTAAAATAATCTTCAACCTTATCTTCATATTTTCTCATTCTTATATATTTTCCAAATTCCATTTTCTTTAGCAAAAAAATAGATATAATCAATTTGATATTCTCCAGAATTTGTTTTATCAATTCCTTTTTCCCCTTGTAGATATAATTCTTCTACTACTCTAATTTTAATATATGGTAGTCTTCCAGAATTGGAAAAACCCATAATGTTGGTAATTTCTGATCTATTATAAGTATAATAACGATTATATTTTTGCAACCAATCTATTGAACCATCTACACCTCCTACTCGTGCATAAAGTCTTCCTGTTGCCAGTTCTCCTAATAAGTCTCTATCAAAAGGTGGCGCAAATATCTGGGGTTTTGCTGCATACCATCTTTGGACTAATTCTAATGCTTGTTCTTGAGAAATATCATTTTCTGGTTGAAGATTATTAGGTTCTAAATTAGATTCATAATTCTTATCTGTATTATCTGTAGAGTTTTCAGAAGTATTTGTATATTCAGGTGTAGGACTAGATTCAGGTGTAGGAGTATATTCAGGTGTAGGACTAGATACCGCAGTTTCTAAATTTCCTAAACTTATTTTTAAATCAAAAGTTTTTACCCCTTGGGGTGCAGCTACTTGAATAATATATTTACCATTTTTAGGCAATTCTCCACCGTCGATAATTTCATTATTTGGAGTAAACACCCAAAGACAAATATCCGCATCAGTGCTGTAATTTAATTTTTGTCCTGTGGTTGCTGTAAAAGTATATCCAATATGTTTATTAACACTAACTTGACCAGATTTGGTAATTGTATTTTCATCTAATGCAACTGCTTCTACATCTTTTCCAGTTAGGGAAACTGTAGGTTTATCACCACAACCAGAGGAGGTAACAACATTATTATGAAAAATAGAGTTAAGTGGATTTACGTTTGTTTGACAACCAAGGATAGATAGACAGGTACAACACACAATTAACTTTTTGATCATATCATGTAGTTTCCCTAAAATTATTTTTTCAGATAAGTCTCAGATAAGTCTCAGATAAATCTCGGATAAATCTCGGATAAATATTAACTTGGATCATCATGGTTCAGACTTGTCATTAATTAGCCAGGTATTATTATTTTCGCTCCATATTAAATAAATACGATTGCGAGTATCTTGAAACTCTCTACCATCGTTCATATAATACCATAACTCAGCATCTATACTAGCAGTATTGTTACTAATGTTTACAATCTCAATGTTACCAATTTTGATTTCTTTAACACTATTCCACCATTTTTGATATTCAGAATAACTACTAGAATAATTTTTAAACTGATCTGATAAATTACTCCATGTTTGACTATACTCGCGGTTGTTTAAAGATAAATAATAATTTCTAATAAAAACATCAGGATCTTGTCGATTTGAATTTTTTGTCTGTTTTGTTTCTGAGAGACTTGATTGAGTTAATGATATTGGAGTTTCTGCATCTTTTTGTAATTGTAATCCTAAATCAAAAGTAGTTGCACCTTCCATAGCACCAATTTGGATAATATATTTACCATCAACAGGTAAAATAGGATTATTCATTAATTGATTATCTGGTGTATAAACCCAAATACAAATATTCTGATTTGTTTGATAAACTAATTTATTACCAGTTTTACCCATAAAAGTGTAACCAACTGATTTATTAATGCTGACTTGACCAGATTTTGTAATTGTACTTTCATTTAGTACCATAGCTTCTACATCTTTTGCATTCAAAGAAACTTTAGGTTTTTCACTACAACCAGAGGAAGTAGTAAAATCAGGTAAAAAAGAATCATTCTGACAAGCTATGAGTGATGTGATAAAGGTTACAATGGTAGAGTAAATAAATAAGTTTTTTAGGTATATTTTCATATTTTTATGAATTAATTAGCTTAATTTTAGTGACATACCAATTCTCATTTTCTTGATTCCAAACAAGATAAAATTTTAATATCACAGGAATTGATTTACCATTTTTCATTTCATAGCGACTTCTAAAATTGACAATAGCAGAATCATTATTCTCCGATGCAATACTAACATTATTAACATTGACATAATTAACTTTTGTCCACCATTCAATAAAAGAATCATAACCATTAGGGTGTAATTCTTTGTCTTCTTTAACTTCTGTGGGGTAAATATCCCAAGCTGAATCATACTGTTGATTATTAATCATAGTATAATAGTTTTCTATAGCTTTTGCTGGTGATATTCTATTTGGTATTGTTGATACTGATATTGATTTTTCAGAAATATTTTCTTTTGGTGAGATATTATTAGTTGTTTTTTGTGTCTGAGTTTTTTTGATCTTAGTTGTTGTTACAGGTTTAGGAGAAGATGATTTTTTGATCTTAGTTGTTGTTACAGGTTTAGGAGAAGATGGTTTTTCTATCTCAGTCGTTGTTATAGGTGTAGGAGAAGATGATAAATTAACAGCTTGGGTATTATCTTCTAGTTGCAATGCTAAATCAAAAGTAGTTGCACCTTCCATAGCACCAATTTGGATAATATATTTACCATCAACAGGTAAAACAGGATTATTCATTAATTTATTATCTGGTGTATAAACCCAAATACAAATATTCTGATTTGTTTGATAAACTAACTTATTACCTGTTTTCCCTATAAAGGTGTAACCAAGTGATTTATTATTTGTCACCATCCCTGACTCTGTGATGGTTTGAGAATTGAGAGAAACAAGTTTAACATCGTTGGTTTTTAAAACTGTGGTTGGTTGGGTAGAACATCCAGAACTATTCTGAGAATTATTCTGAGAATTATTCTGAGAACTATTCTGAAAAATACCCATTTCATTAAGTGGTTGAATTGGTAAACAACCAGTCAGGAAATAAAAACTCAAAGCACTTACATAAAATCTAAGAATTTTCATCAAGTTCATTCCTTTGTATTCCTTAAATGCACTCTTTCAATTCATTCTTTAAATTCATCTATTACCTTCTGCTTTGAGATATTTTCCCCAATAGTGAAAAGGAACTATCCCCCCTACAATAACGATAAATAACACCGTTATAACCATCATTAAACGAACTTCCCAAGGAAGCGATCGCCCAAACACAGGCATAATATATTCTACCTGTTTTGAATCCACAGATTTACCTTTTTCAGTTACCCTCACTTTAATATTATGTTTAGATCCTCGTTCTGCATTGGGTTGGGTATAGGTAATTTCATATTCTCCCAATAAAGCATTTAAAAATAATTGTAAGTTCTCTCCTATTGTTTCTGCATCACCAGAGAACTCCGCAATACCTCCCGTTAAATTGGCAATTTCCGCTAATCTTTTTTGGTCTACAAATTCCGCTTCAGGAACATTGATATCACCACGGGTAGCCGGTCTACCTAATTTATATTTTATACCTAATTCCTGTGGTGTCAATCCATAACCTAAAGTATGTACTGTAATGTTTTCATGATCTTTAAGTAACTTTTTTAAAGCCTCAAAATCAGCGTATTCATTCAGTGCATTATGATAACCATCAGACAAGAGAATTATTGATAGTCTTGGTTGTGGTTGGAAAGAATTTTCTGGTAATTTAAAACGCGAGTCTTTTTCATTACCTAAAAAATTCACAGCTTTGGTTAAAGGTTCATATAAATCTGTAGATGCACAGGGAGTTAAACCAGATAAATAATCTAGAAGATTTCCTAGTTTAACATCATCGGCTGATAGAAATTTATCTAAAGTTTCTTTATTCACAGGATATTCAGGACAATTATTGCCAGACTTACCAAAAGGAACTATAGAAATTTGTGTATTTCCTCCCCTCTCTCCAGAAATTTTAGTAAATTGCCGAATCGCCTTAATTGCACCAGTGACTTTTTTGATTCCCCTACTATCTACCTGATTCATACTACCACTAAAATCAAGTAAAACTATAATCCAAGCAGGAGGAGGTACACTTTCTTCTGGACTTTTCCAATCTTTAGGTTTAAATTGGACTGTCCGATTATCAACTGTTAATTTAAAATTAGTATCTTGTAAACCCATAACAGGTTTATCATTTTTATCTTTGACCTTAATTCTAACTGTTACTTTATCATTTTTAATTGTAGGACTACCCACAATTTCAGGTTCTTTAACTGCTGCTAAAGTAGGATTAAATGAAGCACCAAGTACCAACAAAAATACAGCTAAAGACTTACCAATCAAACAATTTTTAATCAACTCTTGTGGAACAGGCATCTTGCCTGTAATGCTGGTAATGCCTATAATTGATATGATTTGTTTACTGATAATTTTTGATTTTCGATGGGCGGGCAGGACTTGTATTGAGCTTGTCGAAGTATGTCCACCAGACAATATTTGATCATCTGGAAATTCTGTTGTAAATTCTGTTTTTACCATGTCTTTAAGCCTGGGGATCTAAAAAGCGGTTATAGTAGACAAAACGATAATATTTCTCTTCATTAATACCATCGACACTTGTTGTATAAAAAGTTAAAACATAATTATGTTTTAAAGGAATACTGCGTCGAGACTTCAACCTAGTTCCATTTACTTCTATCGCATAAAAAAACTGATGATCTGGAATGAGAGTAGCTGTCCTTTTTTCTAGCTTAATATCAGCAACATGGAGCGGTAGACCAGGAATAGAAATATGTGTATTTTCAACAGTGCAGCCTATTCTGATTGTACCATTACCAGGTAACTGAATTGATAAACCTTCTTCAATTTCATCATCATTAATATTGTCAGTTTCTGTGATAAATGATAGGTAAGACTTATCAATCGCAGGATAAGATTGATTGATATTTGGTATTGGTGGATTTTGAGCATCATTTTTAGACTCTACAGACTCTACAGACTCTACAGACTCTACAAATTCTCTAACATCATCCTCAGACTCTACAGACTCTACAGACTCTACAAATTCTCTAACATCATCCTCAGACTCTACAGACTCTACAGATTCTTTAACATCATCATTAAATTCTATATATTGTCGAGGAAAATTTTTAAATTCCACATATTCAAAACCTCTACCCGCCCGCAAAGCTGCAATATAACTAGGGGAGTTAGTGAGACTAAAAGCAGCACCTAATAAAAGACCTAAAATGCTAAAACCAATGGGATCTTCTATACCTTTAAATTCCGCCGGCATTGTCCCCCAACTTAATCGCATTATTTCAAACAAAACTGCTGCGGTAAAACTCGCACCAATACCAGCAAGAACGCTAGTTTTTAATCTTTGTTGAAAGCGTTTTTTACTTCCCGCTTCTATACTATACCACCACCAACTTAAACCTTCCGCAATACCTACAGAACTACCAATTAATAACCATCCTAATGTTCTGACTATAGGTGTAGGTACACGAATAATTGGCAAAAAGAGAATTTGGGAAATAATACCAGCGATTAAACCAGAAAGTGTACCTAATCCCAAGGCGATTAATAGGGGTTGTTTGGCAGTTTGCAAACTGCGTTTTGGTCTGGTAGGGTTGCTGATAAATATTTCATTTATCACCATACCAAATGCTAAGGAAATTGCTATACAGGGAAATAAGACAATTTCGGGAAATTGTGATAATAACCCTAAATCTGTGAGGAAAAATTGACCTATATTCCAGCCTAGTAAGGCTGATGTAATGCCGGCTATGATGTAAAGGTAGATTCTCATAAATTTTGTAACCTCGCTTAATTATTGTTTGAACCTGCGGCAATCAAGTAAATTACCACTAGTATAAAAAATACCCCGAAGTTTTGCAATGCAAAACCAAAAAAAGCTAAACAAATTGACGCATAAAAGAGAAATAATAAAACCTGAAATATCCATTTAATTACAGTTATTGTAATGGCAATGATTCCCAGAATAACAAATTTTAATACATTAAATATTATACCAGCCCAATCAATAATACCACGTTTGATATATGACATAAAGTCTATCATCTGCATGGACATTAACTCAATCTTTGTTGCTTTGCGTGTGATATACAAGCCATAAATAATAATGCCAGAATCACGATCTTTATAAGTTTGAGGATCCAGAGACATTTTTGATAAAATATTTTGAGGAACTTCGCCACAACTCACTTGATAAAAATATGCAGCTAATTTGTATTCTGCTAGTAATTCAAATAGTTTTGCCATCGGGTAATAATATGTTAGATTATTGCTTAAATTATTACTTATATCTGACAAATTATCCAGGTAATAATATGTTAGATTATTGCTTAAATTATTACTTATATCTGACAAATTATCCATCAGAGAATTTAGCATTTCAGATTTAGGAGTCACATTTAAACCATAGTTAATAATTTTCACATAATCTTGATAACAAACATTCCAAATACTACCTTCCATCTGAAAGAACGATGCTAAAATCTCAGGAGTGATTTGTTTTTTTAGTAACTTAATCATTAACAAATCAATGCCCTGAATAATTTTTTCTTTTATTTGTTCTTTGAGATATCCAGTAATTTTAGATTGCAACTCTAAAGACATCATTTGATTTTCATCAACTTTTTTACCAGGTTGAATATTCAACCATGCCAACAACTGCGGTAAAGTCTCTGGAAGAACCATCGCCCTTATTGTCATCAATCTTACCATTTGCGGACTGTAAATTTTTTCCTTGATTCCAATATCAGCACCTTCATTATTAAAGAGATTTTCCCAATATTCATCAGTAACTTGCTCATTTTCTACAGCTTTAACAATTTCCTCCACTGCTTCCGGTTTGACTTGGGAACTGTGGATTAATTTCCGAATCGCTAATTTTAGTGGTGTTTGTGTTTGTGAGTTCATGAAAGTTGTGAATATTGTGAATAGCGATTTTACAAAGGTGAGAAACCGGAAAATCCAGTCCTTTACAAGGGGAGGGTTAGGGTGGGGTAAAAGGGTAACACAAGCGATCGCGTTCATTATTTGTAATCCTTGAAATACCCTCCTTAGCCCCCCTTTGTAAAGGATTTAGCACTGCTAAACCCTGACCATAAATTAATTACAATTTTGCTTCAATATCTTCTCTCAATTTTTTATAAAGCTGAGAGTCTTTTGCATCAATAGCTTGGTTATTAGAATCATCTTTCTTAGGACAGAAAATCCACAAGAAACATTTAGGTTTTTCACCATTATTAACTGCGATTTTTTGATATGGTATTTGTTTATCAATTTGATAAATATAAATTGCTCTCACCCATTGCTGTTGAATCACTAAGTCTGTTGCTTTTTTATCAAGGGATAAATCTGTGTATTGAAGTTTAGATTCTCCTTCTGATATTGATTTTTCTAAAATTTCCTCTAGCTTCCTTGAGACTTGTTCTTTTATCTCGTTTTGATCTACTGGTGTTGATGTTGGTGTTGGTGTTGGTGTTGTTCGTGGTCGTCGTGTTGTTCGTGGTCGTCGTGTTGGTGTTGGTGTTGATGTTGGTGTTGGTGGGTTAATTTTTTGATTAACAACATCATTTACAATCGCTGGAATTAATTGCTTGATTTCACTAAAAGCATAAATGTCATTATCTACCAATATAACCTGACATTTTTTGTTACCTTCATCTTTGAAAGTCTTACTACACAAAGATTTTTCAATATCAGTTGCACTAGTATAAGATTGCCAAGTTTTTGTACCGATAAACCAACCACTAACTAAGATTACTAGGGAAAGAGGAACAACCAATCCAATTTTCATATCATACTCCACAATAAAAATAATAAAATCAAAGGCATGATCAATTAAATTCTTTTTTCGTACAAGACTTAAACCAAAAACAACAGATGAAGATCGGCGACGGTATGGTGCATCAGTTACTAGATCAAATAAATCTTTTTTGACTTCTCCCTCTTGGATTTGATAAAAATATGCAGCTAAATCATATTCTTTGAAATTTTCAAATAATTCAGCTAAAGGTTGATATCCTTCGATTATATAGAGTCTTTGTTGAATACCTTTCCAATTGTGTATTAACGTTTCCCAAATTTCCTTTTCACATTTCAAATTATTTTGCCATGAATCATTTTGAGTTTTAATTTGACTTTTAAGAACAGAATTTGGGTATAAGTTATTAGAATTAGAACAATGATCATGAATTAATTGTAAATCATATTTAATATCATTAAAAAATTCCTTTTGAGCATAAACCCAAGCACTACCTTCCATCGCTAACAACCAACTAAGACTATCTACGGATATTTTCTCATCTAATAACTTGGGTAATAGATATTTAATTCCTGCTGATAGTTGTTCTTTAGGGAATGATTTCCGAATAGCTTTTTGCAACTCTAAAGACATCATTTGATTTTCATCAAGTTTTTTACCAGGTTGAATCTTCAACCATGCCAAAAACTGCGGTAAAGTCTCTGGCAAAACCATCGCTCTTATTGTCATCAATCTTACCATTTGCGGACTGTAAATTTTTTGCTTGATCGCTTTATCCGCACCTTGACCATTAAATAAATTCTCCCAATATTCATCAGTAACTTCCTCATTTTCTACAGCTTTAACAATTTCCTCCACTGCTTCCGGTTTGACTTGGGAACTATTCATTAAACTGCGAATCCCGGCCTTTAACGCTGCTTCATCAAAATTAACTGCTGAAACAATCTGACCAGCATTAGCAATGGCTCGTGTTAGTCCGTCATAGGCTTTTTGTGATGCTGGTTGAATTATTTGGAAACGTTCTGGTTTTACCAGTGCTTCTACATTAAACGCCCAGGATACAGGTAAACCATTGTTATATGAATTAGATTTTCTAATAGCTAAACTGTTAAGAGTATATAAATCAATTTGCCGTTCTACTGGTAAAACTATCGGTTTTTGTTGTGCAAATGGTAAAGATTCATCTTCTTTTGTAGGATGAGGTGTAGGAATTTCTCCTGTAACTGTTGTAACTGTAAATAAATGAGGACTATCTTTAACATCTAAAGGGTTAAATCTTGGTTTTTGATTTTGTTCCCACCAAGCCAATATAAACCGTAAATAACTGTTATCTCCCTGACATAAAAAATAACGATAAAAAGCCGCACTGCGTCCCACTTCATCCTCTCCTCGTGTAACAACAGCGATTACACACCAAGCATCATCACCGCTTCCTACTACCCGCCCAATAATTGCCGGTTTTTCACTAGATGCACCTTCAGCTAAAGCAAATTCTTGATTAGCGATCGCCCTTTCTACAACTTGAGGAATAGGGTTAATAGTAGCGTTCATATATTGTCCCGTAAAACCAAGGGACACCCAACCATTATCGCGTTTTTGAATGTGAATACCTGTACTAAATTCGTGGATTTCAATGTTTGGTGAACTCATATTTTTTATCATGTTTTTTATTTTTACCTACAAGGAGAGAGGCTTTGAAATTTTGGTTTTAGTAGGGGCGAAGCATTCGGCTGATAACCTATCGCTAAAACCATTGATATTCTGTCCAAATGCTTCCCCCTTACGATAAAATTTTGGTTTTAGTAGGGGCGAAGCATTCGGCTGATAACCTATCGCTAAAACCATTGATATTCTGTCTGAATGCTTCGCCCTTACAATAAAATTTTGGTTTTAGTAGGGGCAAAGCATTCGGCTGATAACCTATCGCTAAAACCCTTGATATTCTGTCTGAATGCTTCGCCCTTACAATAAAATTTTGGTTTTAGTAGGGGCGAAGCATTCGGCTGATAACCTATCGTTGAAACCAGTTCATATTCCGTCCAAATGCTTCGCCCTTACAATTAATGAATCGGTGTTCTAGGAGAGGGTGAGGGTAAGATCAAAAATGGCTAACTTCTTTCATACATGATCTAACTCTGGATGACGTGAACCTTTAGCCAGCCAATAAATGGGCGCAACTAAACCAAAAGGCCGCCACAGTTTAGGATTTTTAATTACTGCTCTCACTCCTCCTCTACTCCTATTTAATAAGTTAACATTTGGTTCGGGATATTTATTACCCAACATCCCAAAAGCAGAAGCTGTAAAAAATTCTATCTCTCCTCCTCCCATTTGTTGCCAAGCTTGTAATTTTCGGCAAACTTGGGGAAACCGCGCTGATGCTAAAAATCCTGGTTTATCTCGATTTACCCATAAATCAGATTGTTCACATTTATTCAATACTAAGGCAATTCGGCGCTTACTGCCAGTGATATCATTCCGATCCAGTGCTAACAGCAATTTGTCTAAACCATTGGCATATTCTAAGTCTTTACGGCGACTGCTACCATCAACTAAAAACATAATACCATTAGCTTGTAAACAATCTTCTAAATATTCCTCTAACTGGGGATTTTGACTTTGATGTAATAAGTCACTAAAAAATTCTCCTGAATAGTCTCTAGAACTGATATTCAGGTTAAACAATGGAGAACCTATTTTTTTTTCTTTTAGACTTATTTGCAAAGTGCAATTTGTAACCTCTGAAATATTCTCTAACTTATTTGGTTCTAGTTGTAACCCTTGTTCTAAGATATTCTGAGCTTTATTGATCAAGTCTTCTCCACCTTCATCTACAGCAGTTACAGCTTGCACTAGACTGTTAGGATCAGCATTTGGCCACCGTGCTAAAGAAGCCATATATGTGGTTTTTCCAGAAGCGCGATCGCCTATCACTCGTAACACTACACTACTTTGTAATGGGGTCTGATTTTTACTTTTAAATAAATTAAGCATCTTCTTTCATCTTCTTACCTGTACTCAACCAATAAAGAGGGGAGATCATTCCATAGGGAGACCATTGTTCAGGTTCTCTTAAAACAGAATATCTGTTCTGTTTTCCTAATTCTTCTTTGCGATTTGGTCGTGGATCTGTACGGTGTAAAACCCCAAAGGTAGAAATAGCATAAAACTGTAGATTTTTACTAGGAATATTGTCTTTTAAAAATGTCAGGGTGTCTGGAAAATGAATGGCAAATAAATCATTTTCTGGATCTAACCTACCAGGCCACAGTTCGCCTCTTTCACATTTACTCATGGCTACTGCTAACCGTAAATCCTGTAATCTTTCTTGTTTATCCATTAAGTCTATGAACCTTTTGAAAACTCGTTTATAAAATTTATCTGTTCCTTGTTTCCACTCAGTTAACAAAATTAAACACCCTTGAGTATCTTTACTTAAACACTCATTCATAAATTCTTCATGGACTGGATCAGCAGATACAGATTCTAATTCTTTAAAAACTTCTCCTGGATAGTCACGGACAGCTAAATTAATTTTTTCTGGTTTTTGCCATTTTTTCTGGATTTCAATCAAAAATGAGTAAACTTTTAAATCATCAATGGTTGTAACCTTGGTCCGAGTAGGCTCTAAAGATGCACCTTCTACAATAATATTTTCTGCATTATCTGCTAATTCTTTGGTTTCGTCATTTAATGCTTGAACTTTAAAATTTTTCTTTCTCCAAGCTGCTTTACTTGGTTGATAAGCCAAAGCTGCTAAATAAGTAGTTTTTCCTGAAGCCTGTGGTCCAATTACGTGAATATTGCCCATATCACACCCTTGTAATGATTTTTCAAATCTTTGTTATCGTTGAATAATATCCATAATATCTACATGATTTACACCTATTTAGCCAAAAAACTACCTAAATAAATCCAAGGTAATTCTAATAGACTCCGATGGTAAATAGATGTAATGAAACACCGCACAGAACCGCCATCAATACCTTGATTTAATTTTTCTATCTGGGAATAAATCGGACGAAAATATTTTTGTAAAACATAACTATGTCGTTGTTGCCAGTTGAGGGAACTACCGTGGGGTTTATAAGCTAGTTTTCCTCCTTCTGTGGATAAATTACAAAATAAATCAGCTTTGTTCATACAAATAGCCAAATGTCTGACTTTTGGACATTGTTGATGGAAAAATGTTACCCATCTCTCAAAACGATTACACCATTGTTTCTGTGTGGGGAACTGTTCTACATCCACACCACTTTGAAAACTCATCCCCCGATGGGGTGGAATAATGAGTAATAGTCCTTCACTGTTGCGAATAGGATCTAAAAATTGAATCCACCGATCAGTATTATCTTTTTGCCAACTTTTCCGCCATACCTCCCCCCCTGTATCAACCCAATTTACTAAAACCTGCTTGTTCCCAGACGGTAGCCGCACATTCATATCTAAATAATATTGATATGGTGCTACTGCATCCGTGGGCTTGCCTTGGTAATTTTCATCCAGCAATAACAATCTCAGATTGTCATAATCGAGATTACTAACTTTGACATATTCACCATCGGGGTTGGCTAACTCTAGTGCTAGGTGAGTCTTGCCTGTTGCGCGATCGCCTATGTATACTACTCCCACACAGATTACTTTGATGACACTATATATATTTGAATCTAATTATACGATAATAGTTGTGACACAGTTTTGAAATGAAGTATATTTTTTTTATTTTTTTATTTTTTTTATTTTTTTTTGTGTAGCAGTTTGTTAAAAAAGTATAAAACAGAACTAATAATCTACGAGAAACTAACATCTCTACACTTGTTACATAAGTCATTACATAACTACGTAAAAGGTTTTTTAAGGTTTTTTAAAGCATCTCACCTTGTAAGGGAGAGGTTTTAATAGGAGTTAATTTATACCTAAAAAATTTTTTTTAACAATTTCTAAAGATTTGTAAACTAAGTAATTTAAAGTGATAAGCTGTTGTTCATTTAATTTGTATAAGTGGAACAGGCATCTTGCCTGTTAAACAAGAGTTCAGAATATTAGGATCATACAATTTAGCTGTGTAACAGCTTATAGCATGATTTTAATTACATTACTTCACGGAATAGCACTTTTAAAACATCGTTTAACTATAAAATCTAACTATAAAATCTAACTATAAAATTTAACTATAAAATCTAACTATAAAATCTAACTATAAAATCTAACTATAAGATTTAACTATAAAATTTATTTTACACGACTACTTATTTGATACATAAATAATCACCAATGATTAATAAGCCAATCATTAATAAATCAATAACTAAGAAACTAATAACCAATGACCACTTTTTGAGAGAATAAATATCTACAAAACCTACAAAACCTACAAAACGTACAAAACCTACAAAAATCGCCATCATAGCGATCATGGTACAGAAGGAATCAATAAAAATGGCAGAAAATTTAAGAAGTAAAGTAGTTACCCAAGGGGTGCAGCGATCGCCTAACCGGGCTATGTTACGGGCGGTTGGTTTCCAAGATGAAGATTTTAACAAAGCCATTGTCGGTATTGCCAATGGTTACAGCACCATCACCCCCTGTAATATGGGGATTAACAAACTCGCCCAAAGAGCAGAAATTGGTGTAAAAGAAGCGGGAGCAATGCCCCAGATTTTCGGTACTATTACCATCAGTGATGGCATTTCAATGGGAACAGAAGGAATGAAATATTCCCTAGTTTCCCGGGAAGTCATCGCCGATTCTATCGAAACCGCTTGTAGTGGGCAAAGTATGGACGGTGTGCTGGCTATTGGTGGTTGTGATAAAAATATGCCCGGTGCTATGTTAGCAATGGCACGCATGAACATCCCCGCCATATTTGTATATGGTGGCACAATCAAACCCGGAAAATATGACGGTAAAGACTTAACCGTTGTCAGTTCTTTTGAAGCAGTAGGTCAACACAGCGCCGGTAAAATTGATGAAAATGAACTATTCGCAGTAGAACGTAACGCTTGTCCCGGTGCTGGTTCTTGTGGAGGAATGTTCACAGCTAACACCATGTCCTCAGCTTTTGAAGCAATGGGCATGAGTATACCCTATTCCTCCACAATGGCCGCAGAAGATGAGGAAAAAGCCGAAAGTACCGCCAAATCAGCAGCCGTTTTAGTAGAAGCTATCCGTAAACAAATCTTACCCCGGCAAATTATCACCCGTAAATCTATAGAAAATGCCATTTCTGTGATTATGGCCGTGGGTGGTTCTACCAATGCAGTTTTACATTTTCTGGCGATCGCCCGTGCTGCTGGTGTAGAACTCACTTTAGACGACTTTGAAACCATTCGCGGCCGTGTTCCCGTCATCTGTGACTTAAAACCCAGTGGTAGATATGTAGCCACAGACTTACACAAAGCCGGTGGTATTCCCCAAGTCATGAAAATGCTCTTAGTTCATGGCCTGTTACATGGTGACTGTCTCACCATCTCAGGACAAACTGTAGCCGAAGTTTTAGCAGATATTCCTGACGAACCATCACCCGCTCAAGATGTGATCCGTCCTTGGAATAACCCCATGTACGCCCAAGGACACCTGGCTATTCTCAAAGGCAACCTGGCTACTGAAGGTGCAGTTGCCAAAATTACCGGAGTGAAAAAACCAGCCATTACCGGACCTGCGAGAGTATTTGAATCAGAAGAATCTTGTTTAGATGCCATTTTGGCAGGGAAAATCAAAGCTGGGGATGTGGTAATTGTCCGTTATGAAGGACCCAAAGGCGGTCCAGGAATGCGGGAAATGCTCGCTCCCACCTCTGCTATTATTGGTGCAGGTTTAGGTGACTCCGTGGGTTTAATCACCGATGGGCGTTTTTCCGGTGGTACTTACGGGATGGTAGTTGGTCACGTTGCCCCGGAAGCCGCAGTTGGTGGTAATATTGCCTTGGTAGAAGAAGGTGATAGCATTACCATTGACGCTAATGCGCGGTTATTACAGATCAATGTATCTGATGAAGAATTAGCCCGTCGTCGTGCCAACTGGCAACCCCGTCCACCCCGCTATACTAAAGGTGTGTTAGCTAAATATGCTAAACTCGTAGCCTCTAGTAGCGTTGGCGCAGTTACAGATTTAGATTTGTTCGATCATCATTAATTAGGGTTTGCTGAATAAACCTAAAACCTTGATATATCAAAGGTTAGAGGCTGATAAACACAGAAATTAGTGCAAGGGTTTTGAAGGGTATACCGGAAAAAGTGTGCATTTTTTGGGATTTCAAGAGATGGCAAAGAA
>NZ_JAQMTI010000143.1:0-12190 GCF_028329225.1 Sphaerospermopsis kisseleviana CS-549
CAAGGGTTTCAGGTGGAAAATCAGGAAATCAGTGCAGGATTTTTCAGGGGTATACTCCTAAAAGCGTGCATTTTCCGGGTGAAATTTCAAAGAATTGGTTACTAACAGATCACCCAAACTCTTGCCTATTCCCTATTCCCTGCCTTAACGAAGAGACTTTTTCAGCAAACCCTAAATAGTTAAATAAAGGAGCAAAAAAATGACTGCTACCCAGACCAAAACTCAAGAACCAATTAGTAATTTAGAATACGACTTTATCACAGTATTGCATAACAAAGCAGCAGCAGTGCAAGCTTACGAACGTTACATTCAAGATGCACAAGAAGCAAATTCTCAACCTTGTGTAGAACTATTCCAAAAATTGCGTCAGTCAGAAATTGACGGAGCGCACGAAATTCGTGAACATCTGCAACAAGTGATGGCAAAAGGAAAGATGTAATTTTGTAGGGTGCGTTAGATCCCATAGCAGTTAATGTACATTAACCCTATTGTTGCGAGCCTAACACACCCTAAAAACTAGATAGGAATCTGGATCAGGAGAAATATCAGTTAAGCGAAAAGTATCACTCACTTCTTTAATAAAATTCCTTCCTCTTCCCCTCTTCCCTTCGCGTTCTTCGCGTTCTTCGTGGTTCAATAACTTTGCGCCTTTGCGTCTTTGCGTGCAAAAAAAAACAGGGGCAGGAACACCCACCCCCATAAAAATTAAGTCACACCAAAAACGATCACCAAGCCCAGAACAGCCCCAAAAACAATTAAGGCATAGAACTGAACCCGACCGCTTTCCAGGTACTTCAAACCTTCACCACTAACAAGAGTAAAGAAACCAGTCAAATTAACCGCACCATCAACAACGCGGAAATCAACTTCCATCACTTGTCGAGCAACACGACGCAAACCAAGGACAAATACCTGATGATAAATATCGTCAAAATACCATTTATTCAACGATAACTCATACAGAGATTTGATCTTAGAAGCGATCGCACTGGGGTCAATTTTCCGAGCCAAATACATCAGCACGGCTAAAGTAATACCCACCACAGAAATAGCCACAGAACTACCCGCCATCACATAAAACTCATGGGGGTCAAATTCCGTAGCTTTTTCCATTACTTCAGCTAAGGTTTCATTAGGAGAGTAGATAAACTGCTCAAAATAATTAGCGTAGGGAGTACCCACCAAACCGATCAAAATAGAAGGAACAGCCAAAACCAACAGAGGTAGAGTCATTGTCCAAGGAGACTCATGAGGTGAACTGCTGTGGTGTCCGTGACCATGACTTTCTAACTCACCTTTTTTCATTGCTCCTGGTCCAAAATTAGGTTGTAATTCCAAACCTAACTTAGCAGCAGCAGCATCTTTGAGCATGGTTTTGATTTTCTCATCATTACCCCGGAATTTGCCTTCAAATGTCGAGAAATACATTCTAAACATATAAAAAGCAGTAATACCCGCTGTCACCCAACCAATAAACCATAACAGGGGGTTAGCAGCAAAAGCCGCACCGAGAATTTCATCCTTAGACCAGAAACCAGCAAAGGGAGGAATACCGGAAATTGCTAAACAACCAATAAAGAAAGTAAACCCGGTAGCGGGCATATATTTCCGCAGTCCACCCATTAAGCGCATATCTTGAGCCAGTACCGCATCATGGCCAACCACTGCTTCCATACCGTGAATAACTGAACCTGAACCCAAGAACAGCATCGCTTTAAAGTAAGCATGGGTCATCAGGTGGAATAAACCCGCACTGTAAGCGCCTACACCCATTGCCATCACCATGTAACCAAGTTGGGAAATGGTGGAGTAAGCGAGTCCTTTTTTGATGTCGTTTTGGGTAATAGCGATAGTCGCGCCCAAAAATGCTGTAAATGCCCCAGTGAAAGCGATCACGTTCATTGCTGCGGGGACGTGTTCAAATACTGGGTACATCCGCGCTATTAGGAATACACCAGCCGCCACCATTGTTGCTGCGTGGATCAGGGCGGAAATAGGTGTAGGACCTTCCATTGCGTCTGGTAGCCAGACATGGAGGGGGAACTGGGCAGACTTGGCAACTGGACCGAGGAAGACCAAAATGGCGAAGAGGATAGCCAGGAAATTGCTGATAGAACCAGATTCTACTAATTCACCCAGGCGATCGCCCATGATTGTAAAATCAAAGCTGCCTGTTGCCCAAAATAGACCCAAAATACCTAGCAGTAAACCAAAGTCACCAACGCGGTTAGTTACAAAAGCCTTTTGACAAGCATCCGCCGCCGCCTTGCGATCGTACCAAAAACCAACGAGGAGGTAGGAACACATCCCTACCAATTCCCAAAAGATATAAATTTGTACTAGGTTGGGACTAACCACCAACCCTAACATGGAAGAGCCGAATAAACTGAGATAGGCGTAAAACCGGACATAACCAGGGTCATGCGCCATGTAGCCATCAGTGTAAATCATCACCAAAAAGGCTACAGTTGTCACAACCACTAGCATCATAGCTGTGAGATTGTCAATTGTGTAGCCCATCGTCAAGTGAAAATTACCTGCTGCTGCCCATTCAAAGGTACGCAGATAAGGTGCATGACCTTGGTATTGACTCCACAGCAGAGCCATAGACAGCCCCATAGCTGCGCCCATCAGGGAGATAATAACCACAGCGTTTAGCTGTCGCAGGCGGTTTGTTACCTGATTTAACGAGATTAACCCTAGACCTACCAGCATTGCTCCTAATAGGGGTAATACTGGAATAATCCAGGCATACTGATAGATTACTTCCATCACTCACGCCTACTTTGAAAAGTATTGACAAATTAAGGACAATGCTGTAAGAATATTCTTCTTAGGCTAAATTGTCCAGGTCGGAACTCCTAATAATTGTAAGATAACGCCAATAGTCATTAAAAATATAGTCAAGTATTTACAGCTTTCAGAAGATTAGACCTGAAGCACAAGGTTTGCTGAAAAAGTCCTGTCCTGGAGACAGGGTACAGGAAACTCTTAACAGGGAACAGTTTTAGCTATCTGTTGGTAACAAATTTTTGGATTTCTTCAAGCCAAAATGCAGGGTTTTTTAGGTCTCAGCTTCAAAAATCTTGCATTTATTGAAAATTAAAATCGCTAAAACTCTTTTCCACTCCAGGTTTTACATTTATAGAACTTACGCAGAAACCAGGTTTCTTGACGATTGATGCGTAAGTCCAGATTTATTCAGCAAGCCCTAAATATATTCACTTTTTCCGAAAGAAAATATAAAAACCCTTATCAGATATTCTGAGAAGGGTTATTAATTTTGTTAAGTTTGTTAAGGATAATTTAATATTTGAATCATGGAAAAAATTGGGGATGAAGTAATGTTGATACAGGTAAGCTGGCGTTAACAATTGTCGTTGTGACAAGGTAGGAGGCAGGGCAAGAAGAAGCAGGGGGGCAGGGAGCAGGGAGCAGGGAGCAGGGGAAAATTATTTGTATTTTCCCAATCACCAATCACCAATCACCAATCACCAATTAAGCAGAGCGGCACTCTAAATCAGGCATGGTTGTTATACTCAAGGTGTTATGGTTAGTCATGCAACTGAGTTGAATTTCTTCCAGCGCTTGACGTAAATCATCTCTGCTGCGGAAACCCTCAAGGCGTTGTCTGATCACACCTTTTTCAATTAGTAGTAAAGTTGGTAGTGACTTGAGACGATAGGTGGTAGATAGCTTGAAATTTTGATCAGCGTTAACCGCTACAAGTTTAATTCCGTTGTCGCACTGAGCTTGAAATTGCAGCAACAATGGGTGAATGATGCGACACAAGCCACACCAAGGAGCCTCGAAATTAACTAACACAGGAATTGGAGATTCTAAAACTTCTTGAGTAAATGTCCGCTCACTGACCGACAACACCATGACGCCTCTTGATTTATAAGGTTTTTATATCAAAGTAACCACCACTGATGTGAGTTGGCAAGTCAGTATCATTAGGAGTTGCTGACAAAAAAGCCAGCGCGATCAAATTCACGGTAGCTTTTTTGATGTTCAACTTCTGATTGCCGTTTCCTCCCGAAGAAAGTCAAGCGACCAGCAAATCCCAATATTCAATCTCAAACCGACTGAGGAAACCCACACTGACAGTTGGTTTATTTCATCTTACATTGATTTAGTGGTATTTGATAAGCGGGAATTTTGATGAAATTAGTATTTTATGTTGATATTGGGGATCACTTAAAACTACCATGATATGCTACTGGTGGCTACGATTAATAGGGGATGAGACCACCAGAGTAAGGCTACAAAAATGGCAACTCCCAAGTAAGCTGGACGAATAAATTCTTGCCATTTCAGAGCTTGACGACCATCAAAAACTGCTTGAAAGGGAATAATTGAAGTGCGTTGTTTGACTACTTCAAAAGCTTCTCCATAGCGTTTGCTCAAACGGCGATCGCCATGCCAAACTCCAAATAAGTGATGTAGCACTAAACCCAAAGATGTAACAACAGTGAAGGTTGTACCTAGCCACAGAGTATGGGCAATACACCAAATAACTTGACCCACCATTTGCGGATGACGGGTGATACGAATAATACCTGTTTCATAAAGATGAACTTGGGGCTTTTGAATAGCCGCAATTTCTAGTAGATTGAAGGTAGCAGGATATAAAAATAAAAAGGAAATTGCTGATAGTACCCAAACTACTGGTTTCACACCCGGTATATCCTGTACTTGCCACAGTTGCCAACCATCATAACGGTGATTAAAAAAGTAAGTAATTAAGATCACTGCTAAGGGTAAACTAACTAATGCAAACAAAATGCGATACAACCTTGTCCCGATGTATTTTTCAGCCCAAGGACGCAAAGCAGCACCTCCGCTGTGGGCGATCGCAAAAACTAACTGTAACCCCAGCATCACAAGATGACTGCTGGTGAACCAAGGACTAGACATCATAGACACAACTCAATTTCCGATGAAAAATTCAAAATTGAAAATAAAAGCAGCTAATATTGGTAATTATCTTGACTAATAATCACTAGATGGTAAAAGCCAAGACAGTTGATTGCACCCTTAACAGTTTATACACAAGAGGATTTTTTGCAAGATGTTGTGTTAATTTCTTTTTCGGATCACGTTTTTAAATGTCATATTTAAATGTCATAGCAGTTTTCAGGATCATTAGGAGCAGTGTATATTTTGGAATCTTTGTCAAACAAGAGTTTTCCAAAGCTGACTACTGACTACTGACTGCTGACAGCTATTACAATGCCATAAATCATGCCTAGCCCAAAAGCTATAGACCTTGATTTATTTTTAAAGCTGCTCCTTCCCAAGTTTGTGGGTTAAGCCTTATGTCTGACCTTCCTTTCACTTTAGATCAGTTACGCATTCTCAAAGCGATCGCACAAGAAGGGAGCTTCAAACGCGCCGCTGATAGTCTTTACGTCTCTCAACCAGCAGTGAGTTTACAGGTGCAAAATCTGGAACGCCAACTGGATGTCCCCTTATTTGATCGGGGTGGAAGACGCGCTCAGTTAACCGAAGCTGGACATCTACTCCTCAGCTACGGTGAAAAAATTCTCAGTCTGTGTCAAGAAACTTGTCGCGCTATTGAGGATTTACAAAATCTCCAAGGTGGTACTCTAATTGTCGGTGCTTCTCAAACTACTGGTACTTATTTGTTACCGCGGATGATTGGGATGTTTCGTCAAAAATATCCCGATGTGGCGGTACAACTTCACGTCCACTCTACCCGTCGTACCGCTTGGAGTGTAGCTAACGGACAAGTTGATTTAGCTATCATCGGTGGTGAAATTCCCTCTGAACTAGCTGAATCTTTGGACATCGTTCCCTACGCAGAGGATGAACTGGCGCTGATTTTACCTACATTCCATCCCTTTGCCAAACTCGATACCATTCAAAAAGAAGACCTATATAAATTACAATTCATTGCTCTTGACTCCCAATCTACTATCCGCAAAGTCATTGATCAGGTACTAGCACGCTGTGATATTGATACCAGACGTTTTAAATTTGAAATGGAACTAAATTCCATTGAAGCAATTAAAAATGCTGTGCAATCAGGTTTGGGGGCGGCTTTTGTCTCTACTTCGGCGATCGCTAAAGAATTACAAATGGGTGTGCTACACTGTACACCTATTGAAGGTGTGGTTGTCAAACGGACTCTTTGGCTCATTGTCAATCCTAATCGCTATAGATCCAAAGCCGCAGAAGCCTTTAGTCAGGAAATTTTACCCCAGTTTGCTACCCCTGGATGGGATAGAGATGCGTTAAAATTATCACAAAAAAATCTGATGTTAAGTACATTAGAAATAGATACATCAACGTCTATTTCATCTGATCCAGAGTAAATTTTTTGTCAGTAGTCAGTAGTCAGTAGTCAAAAGTGTAGATAGCTAATGACTAATGACTAATGACTGGTGACTCATGACTAACAACTAACATGGAAGTTTACTGCACTCGTCCCAACTGCCCCAGGCCAATCAATCATTTCGCGGATTTAGATGATGTTACAACTTTAAAAACAACCCAGCAAAAATACTGCATTAGTTGTGGTATGCCACTACTTTTAGATGGTCGCTATGTACCTACTCAGTTACTGGGTAAGGGCGGTTTTGGTGCCGCTTTTTTGGCACGCGATCGCCGTATTCCGGGAATGCGCTCCTGTGTGGTTAAGCAATTCCAACCTGCTGGGAATTTAACACCTACTCAACTACAACTAGCACAACAACTCTTTGAAAGAGAAGCAGAAGTTTTAGCGCAAATAGGCAATGAACATGAGCAAATTCCTGACTTATTTGCTTTCTTCCCTGTCTCTGTCTCCAGTTTACCACCAGGAAAACAAGAGCAGTTTTTTTACCTCGTTCAAGAATATATTGATGGACAAAATCTAGAAGAAGAATTACTCCAAGAAGGGAAATTTTCAGAAATCGGAGTTACACAAATACTCACGGAAATTCTCCCAGTTCTCACTTTTATCCACGATAAAGGCATTATTCACAGAGATATTAAACCCTCTAATATTATGCGTCGTCGGGATGGTAAATTATTCTTGTTAGATTTTGGTGCTGTAAAACAAGTTGCTAATGTTCCTGGTGCTTCTACTGCTTCTACGGGAATCTATTCTCTGGGTTTTGCACCACCAGAACAAATGTCAGGAAATCAAGTATTTCCTTCTACAGATTTATACGCTTTAGCTGTAACTGTGATTACTTTATTAACAGGAAAGGAAGCTGGTACACTTTTTGATTCCTATACTAATCAGTGGAAATGGCGGACACAAGTTACTGTTAATGACAGACTAGCTGATATTTTAGACAAAATGCTGCTCCCTGCGGCTAGTCAACGCTTTCAGTCAGCAGCAGAAGTTTTACAAGCTCTTTCTCCACCTGCTCCTAGTGTAATTCCTACAGCTTCACCTCCACAAATACAAACACCTCCATCAGTACCACAGGGACAAAAAATACAACCACATCCATCAACCCAACCTCCAACACCAATACCACCACCACTAAAACCAATCCCACTACAACCAAAATTTGCTACTTGGGAATTATTAGCTGGGGCAGCTTTTAGCGGATTTCAAGGAGCATTAATAGCGATCGCCCTTTTCAGCTTACTCAAAAACCCGATCATCACTATGGCTATTTCTGTTGTGATTTTGAGTGGTTTAATTTTTGCTCAAACTCAACGCTGGTTGGAAAAATTTGACTTATTAATTATCCCGGCAATTACTTTGGCAATTATATTTTTTATCCCCTTTTTACATGGTGGTATTGTTATTCAGAATGTGGTTATTTTAGCATTTGCTTCAGCTTTAATAGCTATTGCGGTAACATCAATATTTCGTTTGATTTATAAATTAATATCTTCAATAATTTAAAGAATTTTCATTGAGAAAGTTTTGTTGTTTTTAAAAATAGCGAATTATGTTACAAAAAGAAGTTAAAGTATTACTATTATCCCTATTGGTGACAAGTGGACTAATTGGTATTGGTATATGGTTATTTTTACCAGGAATTTCCAACCTAACTGGTGTTAATACATCAGCAAATAATCAGGAAACAAACAACAATAATCAATCAGAAACATCAGTTAAAGAAAGGATTAGTTTTGGGGAAAAAATATTTAGCCCTGGAGAAGCTTCTCAACTTAAAGAAGATGGTGCTAAAGCAATAGCAGATAAAAATTATCAACAAGCGATCGCCAAATTTACAGAATCTCTAAAACTTAAACCCAACGATCCCGAAGCACTAATATATCTGAATAACGCCAGAATTGGATCTAGCCAAAACTCTACAAAAAACTATACAATTGTGGCAACAGTGCCATTAGGCAATAACTCCAATACTGGATTAGAAATTTTACGAGGTATCGCTCAAGCCCAAAATGAAATTAATACCAATGGCAAAATTAACGGAGCTTATTTAAAGGTAGGTATAGCTAACGATGACGATGATCCAGAAATATCTCAACAAATTGCTACCAACCTCGTCAAAAATCCAGAAGTATTAGGCGTAGTTTGCTGTAATACCAGCGATGCCACATTAACAGCAGGTACAGTTTATAATTCAGGAAAACTTGTTGCTATTTCTCCGATTAGCACTTCTGTAAAAATTACCAACTTTAGCCCCTACATTTTTAGAACAGTTCCCAGTGATTTTATAGCTGCTAGAACTTTAGCAAATTACATGGTGAAAAACTTACAAAAGAAAAAAGCAGCAGTTTTCTTTAATTCTCAAAGTGGTTATAGTCAGTCACTCAAATCAGAGTTTGTTTCTTCTATTTTATTGGAAGGTGGAGAAATATCTAAAGAATTTGATTTATCCAAAGCAGATTTTAGTGCTGCTTCCAGCCTCAAACAGGCAACTGAACAAGGGGCGCAAGTATTAATGTTAGCCGCTAACACGGGAATTTTAGATAAAGCATTGCAAGTAGTTCAGGTAAATCAAAAGCGTCTCACATTACTAGGAGGAGATGATGTGTATACACTAAAAACCTTAGAAATTGGTAGAGAACAAGCAGTAGGAATGGTATTAGCAGTTCCCTGGCATATTCAAGGTAATCCCAAATCGGAATTTCCCAAAACATCCCGAAAATTATGGGGTGCTGATGTGAGTTGGCGTACTGCCCTAGCCTATGATGCCACAAAAGCTTTTATTGCTGCCTTAGGAAAAGATCCCACCCGTTCTGGTATTCAAAAAACTCTTGTATCTCCTGGATTTTCTGCTACAGGTGCTGGTGGTGAAATTCGCTTTTTACCATCAGGAGATAGAAACACCTCAGTCCAACTTGTAAAAATAGTCCCTGGTAGTCGATCTCGTACTGGCTATGACTTTGAGCCAATATCACCAAGAAATTAAATCAAGAATTAAACCGCGCTCAACGCTCAACAACGTGGATTCAAACTCAATCAAATTCCTGTAGCGATTGATGGGTTAGCTGTAGCCGTAAACCCGAACCTAAATATCCCAGGATTGACAATAGACCAGCTAAAATCCATCTACACAGGCAAGATTAATAATTGGAATCAAGTGGGTGGACTAAATCTACCAATTAAGGCATTTACACGCCGTGTTAGTGATGGTGGCACCGTTGAACTTTTTGTCCAAGACATTTTGGGTGGTCAAGCTTTCAGTTCCCAAGTAGAGTTTGTCTTTACGACCACCCAAGCCTTAAAAAAGGTGGCTGATAGTCCTGGTGGCATCTATTACGCTTCTGCTCCAGAGGTTGTTCCTCAATGTTCCATTACACCCTTACCTTTGGGACGCACGGCTGGGGAATACATTCCTCCTTATCAAGAACCATTGATTCTCCCTAATCAATGTCCTGAAAAACGGAATCAATTGAACATTCAGGCTTTTCAATCAGGAAAATACCCGATTACCCGGAATCTGTTTGTAGTGGTTAAACAGAATGGTCAAACTGGGGAGCAAGTCGGCGTTGCTTATGCTAACTTACTGCTAACAGAGCAGGGACAGGAACTAATTACCCAAACTGGGTTTGTTAAAATCCGCTGACACCTGCTAGTCATCGCTTCTAAAATTTCCAGAACCAGATTAAACACTTCACTTGGCTTGGTGAAAGTGTTTTAGCTCGCTCTGTTAATTGACTCTGCTGGCAAGCAAATCAGATTATCCCCTTGGGTGAGGATGAGTCCACGTTGACGCAATTTACCCATCAAGCGAGTAACGGTGACGCGGGTAGAACCAATGGCGCTACCAATTTGGGCATGGGTGAGAGGGAAAGGTAGGCAATAGCCGCGAATAACATCGGGATCGGTTTCGCTCATTGCTGGTTCTCCATATTCCTCAATTAACAAGGTGAGGAAACCTAGCAGTCGGTCAATGGTACGTCGTTGTCCTAAAGCACTTAGCCACAATAGCTTGCGCTGATGTTGATATCTAAAGGCATCCATGACTTCACGACGGAAGTGAGGCCAGTTATCCAAATCATGCCAGTACATCCACAGCACCGCAGTTTGGTCAACGTGGGCGTAAGCTTGGAGTGTAAAGGGGGACTGAGCGACGATTTCAAATGGTTGTCCTGCGCCCACAAAACCCAAAAAGGCTTCTTCAGGGGTTCTGTTAATGCGTCGAGATGTTAGCTGGCTGGCAGTAGCACTTACTTGGGCTGTTCCTACCATGCGGATTGCACCTCTCTGCACTAAATACAGCAATCCGGGTCTGGCGGGAATGCGCTCATCTTTGCTGAAGGTGCGACAGCGGTAGTGTTCTTGCGCCCAGTCAAGAATTCGTTGCCAAGTTAAGAAAGGCCGTGATGCCTCGGAAAAAGAGGATTGAGATTGCATAGTTAACAAAGAGCGTTCGGCTAAAAACAAAGACTAAATAAAAAGGTGCAAGGAGTGTCTTTGTGTTAACAGGGTAGGCTGAACACCCAACAGCGTCAGCCATCCAAAGTGTAGAAAGCGAATTTTGCCCTCTACTCTTTTGTTATACTTCTTACTGTACAATGAGGGTAGTAAAGTTTACTAATCATTCATTGATTATTCACGAAATTTTATCCTACTCTCATTTTTCTTTACTTAGACTAAACTTCTATCTAAAGGTGGATGGAACAGGATAAAATCGTGATAACCGCAAAAGTTTGCTAAATAACTACGTGCAACATTGGCTACTATTTAAGAAGTATACCTCAATTAAACAAATAGTCTATATCCATTTAATAAATTTCCTCAGTGTTTATACCAAGGATGAGAAAATTCTATGGATAAAAAAGGGAAAACTGCCTCTATATCAAGGCACAGATGGTAAAAAAATTTTATATATTTCTAGTGTAGCTTTGCAACTTGCCTCATCTGATAATTCAAAAGTAACAGGTATTATCAGGGCGATTGCTGCTCATTTGGCAGCTTATGGTGAGCTTTTTCACGTTAAAGTTGTTCCTCCTGCTTTGATTCATATAGAACTGATTGATTCTACTTTGGCAGTTTGGTTACATAATCTAACAGTCGGTGAAACTAGCTTAGAAGGAATTGGAGGTGGGGGAGATGGGGAGACGGGAAGATGGCCAGATGGTGAGAATTACAACAATAAATTGTTTAAAATTCAATATGCCCATGCACGCTGCTGTTCATTATTGAGATTAGCTGATCGAGAGGGATTGATTCAACTGATAGATAATAGTACAGAAGTGCTAGGTTTGCTGTCTACCCAACCGATACCCTGGCTAGACTGTGATCAAAAATTGCGTCTTTATCAAGGGGATGAGGTGCGTCTGATGCACCTGTTGGTAAAAATGGTAGATGATTTGGTATTCCCTGATTCTAACACTTCAGTTAACTGGATGACAACTGCACTGAAATTGAGCGAAGCTTTTGAAAGTTTCTGGTGTAATTGTCGCATTTGGGGGGAAGTGAAAATTAATTCATTGGAGTTAGCTCAGGCTAGGTTAGGATTGCTGATTGTTACCCAGTTGGTTTTAAGGTCTGTATTAGAAAGTAAATTGGGAGTTTTTGCGCCTGTGGAGTTGTGATTGGGGACTGTTGACTGGGGAGCGTTGACTGGGGAGAATAAGATATTACTTCTTGCCTCATGACTCCTAACTCCGGTCTGGGCGAAGCATTCGAGCGAAGAATTATTAATTTTGATCACAGGTGATTTTCCTGTAAGGGCGAAGCATTCGAGCGAAGAATTATTAATTTTGATCACAGGTGATTTTCCTGTAAGGGCGAAGCCTG
>NZ_JAQMTI010000144.1:0-9954 GCF_028329225.1 Sphaerospermopsis kisseleviana CS-549
CGCTATCTTCAAGCTTGTATGTGTCAACAAATTAGTTATGTTCATTGGATGGAAGATATCATGAGATGTTGACATTTTCACCCTTAATAGGACTACTATAACTGAATATGTAAACTTTTGTAACGACATTCAACATTTCTGGTTGAGAATATTACTTTCACCTTTAGTTGTAGCGTAAGCGAAAGCAATTTCACTTTTGTTAGGTGTATAAATTAGCGTCAGTTCTTTGGCGGTGAATTGACGTTTAAATCTTGGATAGGCGGTACGTTCTATTGATGCCACTTGTTAATATGAATATGTGTGTATAGTTTTTAGTTTCAAAAGATATATATCACTAACAAGCGATGAATCTTTGTTTCATGTATAGGAACATTACCAAAAAGAACTATTTTTGGGCAAGTTTTTAAGATGGAATTTGTGGGGAGTTGATTGTGTTGATGATTCTGTCAGAGTACCCAATTATCTTTTATGGGCAAGTTGGTTTTTATGACTCACAATTCTCCTCCTCTGAAAGTTCCCAACTTGGAAAAACGCACACGAGAACATTTGCTGCCCAATGAAGTGGAAGCTATGATTAAAGCGGCTTCAAGAGTGGGTAGGCATGGTTTGAGAGATGGGACTTTAATTTTACTGGCTTATCGTCATGGTTTACGGGTATCAGAATTGGTAACACTGAGATGGGAGCAGGTAGATTTTTCTAGTGGCACGATCTATATCAATCGGCTCAAGCATGGTCTTAGTTCTACCCATCCGTTACGTGCAAGAGAGTTAAGGTGGCTACGACAATTAAAACGAGAGTATCCTAATTCCCCTTACCTGTTTGTTTCTGAGCGTGGAACTCCGATGGCTGCTGCCACAGCTTTTAACATTATTAGGCGCTGGTACTCAGGCTGGCTTGGCGATAAGTGTGCATCCGCATATGTTACGTCATGCTTGTGGGTTTTATCTCGCATCTAAAGGTCATCTTCAGATTCAATTAACTTCTGTTGATTAAGATTTATATAGGCTTCTTTGAGTTCACTGCGTTGACGTTCACACTCAGATTTATAAAAGTTTAATTCTAATTGTAACTGCGGAAAATCAATAAGTTGTTGTTTTAATACATCGTTCTCAGTAATCAAATGTTTGATTCTGTCACCGGAAACAGTGGTATCGGCATTTTGGTAGGCAAGTTTGTAGATTGCGATCACCAACTGTCTCATAGAGTCCAAAAAATCACCGGGGATATCAGACTCATCGAGAACACCGTCATTAGAGAGTTCAAGAATTGCAGTGATGAGGTTGTTGTGGGTTTTGGATTGTTTGAGAACCGCGAGATTATCAGCCCGCCATTCCTTGAGTAAATAGCAAACAGTATCAGCACTGCCACCAATACCATAGATGTATTTTAAAGCAGATTGAACACTACGGGTAACAATACCGATCTGATTTTTTTGGAGAACAGCACAGGCGATGTCTAGCATTTCCCGTGTAATACTATTGTACTGTTTGGTTTCAATGTTAAATCCAGTGAGGTCAAGTTCCTGAAAAGTTGTTGGTAGTTTCATAAAGCACCTTACTCATTATACACAGTATGTAAGGTTAAGTTTACATTGTCAATGGGAATCATCCTCATGAGGAAAAGCCAAAGCAAGTTCGGTGAGGGTGCATTCAAGGATTTCGAGAACTACCAAAGTTTCAACAGGGGAGAATTGGGGTATTGCATGACCATTTACCCAAGCACTAACAGCCTGACGGGAAAGTTTACGACCGGAAATGGTACACCAGGCATTTTCTACGAGTTCAGCAAATCTTTCTTGACTTAAACCACGTCGCTTTAACAGTTTTACAAACTTTTCTTTTTTCATACCTCAAACCGTAAAACTGTTTTTTATGTCAAGTTCACTTTACATATTTATCCATGATAATTACATACAATAGTAAAAAATTTATTATGAAAATATAAAATTTCTATATCTTAATGGTTAGAAATTTTAACAGATGATTTGGAGTCTTAGAGGAAAAAGTCAGTAAATTCACCAATACACAACAAACCCCACCCATAAATGGATGAGGTCACGGAAACTGAACTCTTTTAATAAATGTATTTTTGCTGAATCAATAGGAACAACAATATCAGTCAATACCTTATGGGTATCCTCTAAGAATTTCTGATGACTTGAGCAATTGCTAACATGATATCTGATAATTGTTCTATAGAAGCAGACTGAATATTAAAGAAATTAGTAGCATTTACTTGCGATTGTCCAAATATTACCCTTAAACCACTGTCGCCCAATAACTGCTTAACCAGTTTTGCTTTGACATCTGCACTTACGCCAAAAGTTAAGTATTCTAAAAGATGAGATTTTTGCTGATTATCTAGTTTATCAGCTAAATTTTTGATCACACTAGTAATAGCTACCTGGTCTAAATTATGGCACTGACTAAGGATTTGATTTAGTTGATCTTGGCTCATCCTAATTGCTCTCTATTTTTCTAATGTTGACTTGCATAAAGTTATTGGCACTGTAAAATTATAGCTTTTGATTCTAGGAATACCCTATCAACACTATTGCTGACTCAATGTTTGCAATCCTAAATTGGTAAGAAGTTGTACTATTATGTACTTATATCATCATATAATATTTTGATTAAATTTTTAAACTTAATACTATTAATAGTATTTTTACTGCTTTCTTGACAAGTCTTAGCATATATTAAACTTATAGTCTAAATACTTAGAATTTATTGTTTTATATCAGCATATAAGTAAAAGACTACAAATTACTGAATATTATTCCTAACCACAAATAACTCAATAATTATGGTATTTGTTTAAACGTAAATATTTTTACTATTACTCCGCATAGACAAGGCTATAGCTTCAGCAATATCGGCTCTGTCATCACCATTCAATAACGGAATCAATTGCGCTATTTGTCTACCTTTCAAATATTTCACCATTTCTTCTGGTTTAACTTCAGTTTTTATCCCCAGTTTTGTCATTGCTTCTTTCCGAATATCCTCATCTAAGCAATCCAGAATGTCAAAATAAAATTCTGTCATGATGTCATGCTGTTTCCCAGATATCAAGCGTGAAATAACAGCAGCATTCACACCGGATTGTTGCGCTATATGTGATGCTTTTGTTCCCCGCGCGATCGCTTTTTTTAGGGCATCTACCAAAATTTCTATACGAGTCATTTGATTTATTTAAATAAATGGTATATTATTTAATTGTATCAAGATCCTGATGCTTTGCCAACAGTACCACGAAAGTATCGGACTCATTGAGCGTATAACTTAGAAATTTCCATAAGTTACACATCACTAATTTTAATCTAATTACTTTTAGTTTGCAACGGGGGGCTGAAATTAAATGTAAGAAAATACCTTAACCATAACAGTGGCTAAGGCAAAAAATCAAAAATTAAAATTTCTTAATTACCATTATGAACCATAAACAGGAATTGTTCTACTGTCTTCAGATAGAACTAAGAGATTTTTTACCCTTTTTTGGCAGGTTTTCTGTTACTTCCCATAGTTTCCTGCAAGTTTCCGCAGGATTAAGCAGGTTGCCGACTTTGGTGATAGCTTGCGTGGCGTAACCATACTGACTCAGCTTTTTTCTACCACTATTATTTAAACAAGTTAAGGTGCATTCATGACAACAACTATCGCGCCTAAACCCAATCAGCATTACCGTCTGTCGTTAGCGAAAGCAATCCAGGACTACAAAGACGGAATCATTACCGCCACCGGTCTTGTTTACTATGCTGTTGGGATTTTCCGTGCGCCGGGGCAAAAACTGCGTATCAAAGATGTTGAAGTTTTCTGTGAAAAGATTTGTATATCAGTTAGCACATTTTATAAGGCTATCAGCAAATTAAAAGAACAGGGGCGAATAGACTGGCTGGAAATAAATAGTAGGGAAAACATGGAGTTTATTGTCCGCGATAACCTCAAGTCTCAGCTAGGCGGACTAACGAAAGTCACAACCCCTGCTGGTCGAATTGATTTATTAACCGACACTGAAATCATTGAAGTCAAACGGGTTAAAGACTGGAAAGCTGGCTTAGGTCAAGTTCTTATTTATTCAGGATTCTACCCAGAACACCAAAAACGTCTGCATTTGTTTGGCACTGCCGAATATGAACAACAAATACCTAATATT
Organism: Sphaerospermopsis kisseleviana CS-549; assembly: GCF_028329225.1. Lineage (NCBI taxonomy): Bacteria > Bacillati > Cyanobacteriota > Cyanophyceae > Nostocales > Aphanizomenonaceae > Sphaerospermopsis > Sphaerospermopsis kisseleviana. The sequence goes on from NZ_JAQMTI010000144.1 coordinate 4,157, forward strand.
GCTGCTTCTTGTGTTGCTTTTGATGTGTTAGTAACTTTTGACCAAGTAACATTTGCGGAGTTGGGTTCATGACAAAGCGGAGAATGGGTAATCGCAAATTTTGTCCTCTGACCGCCCAAACCGCTAAGGACTGGTATCAAAAAAAATACCTTTCTACTCCTGGTTATTTGTTGGTGATCAAAGAGATTTTAAGACCTCCGGGCATAGCCCTCAAAATTGACAATATCTCAGAATTTTGTACGGAATGGGGAATCAGCAGATCCGCCTTTTATCGAGGAATTAGCACCATTTCCTCTAACAACGATGGTAGTTGGGAAACTACGGGTTCAATCATCATCAAAACCGACTCAATTACTGATGACTTTGATGATTTCGATTCGCCAAAACCATCAGATCCTAGTCCAGAACCCGGTTCTAACAATGATTCTCAGTCTGTCCCACCACCGGAACAACTGTCCCACGCATGGGACACAGAATCCCACACGCGAGACACAGAATCCCACACGCGAGACACAGAATCCCACGCACGGGATAAAAACACCGCAGAACCTTTAACACAAAAAAGCTGTGGCTCTCTACAGACATTACAGACATTACAAACTTATAAAGACTCTCTCTCAGACTCAGAAAGAGAAAGTTTTGAAAATTTTTGTTTGGCTCAGGTCAAAAAGTTACCGAACCCCCCAACATTCCCGCAGAAGTTGATTGAAAAACAATGGGAAGATTTGCGATCGCAGTGGGAGAAATCCCAAGGCAAAGTTTCAGCAGCACAGACCATGAAATGGCAAAACCACCCACTTAGGGAACAATGGCTTACCAGAATACGGGTGATTGGGCATTACTCGTTTATGTATGAGATTGCAGAAGAAAGAACGGAACGCACCAGTTTTTATGAATGGGCTAGTGCCAACAATTTGATTTGGATTCCAGGTTGGGAAAAAGAAGCAGAGGAGGGTTTAAAAAATGAACCAGGATATGGAACTACCGTTTTTTGACAGGATGCCCCTAGAACCTCCACAACAACAGGAAGACAAGGAAATCTTTTATCCTAAATGGTCTTGTTTTTGTTGTCATGATTACGGCGTAATTTACAGCACCCTAGTTAAACGAATCATACCTGGATACAAAGAAAATGAAGATAAATGGCCAATGTGCCAAAATCCGGGGTGCAACGCCTTTAATAAAAGGTTTGGGGCAAATGTAAGCATGAACAATTTTGATACTCGGTTTTCTAGTTTGATATGTCAGAAGTTGGATTTAATCGAGCGCCAGGGGTGGCAGGAAACTGTGGAAACCCAACGGATTAACAGAAAACTCAAAGAAGCCTACAACAAAGTCAAAATGTCTGGTTGTCAAGACCGCACAGAAAATCAAAACCAAGAAATCGAGCAGCGCAAACAAGAAATCGAAAACTACGACTGGGCAGGTGCTTCAAAGGCATACTTAGGAGATGACTAACTATGAATACTTTGCTTGCTACACCCTGGAATTACCGTCAATCCTGGAATGATGGTTTATGTTCCTACGATGGTCACACTATCTTCTGCGAATACGGAGTTATCACTGTCACCGATTACATCAAACAACGATATTTAAGTCCTGTTTGGTTTCTCAATCAACTCAGTGAACATTGGCAATTGTTGGGGGCGATCGCCTTATTCCTCAGTGACGGTTCAGCAGCTTCAACACAGGAACTAAGTCAAGCTTTGGGTGTTGAGTTGTCAGCTATCAGTAATGCGGTGGAACTGGGGTTTACCATTGGGTGGTTTGAGGTCAGTGACAAAGTTAGTTTGATTTTCTTAGAGGAAAAATGCGACAACTCGACTTATGCTCCGGCGTTGGTGCAGGTTTTGGAATTGCAGGACTCCAGACAGGATGAGAACTTGTGGGTGTCTGTGAAACCGATAACTACTGTGCAGACATCCTTTCAAAACGATTCCCCGGTATCCCCAACTACGGAAACGTGCGAAGCATACCAGTTAGGGAAATCCGAAAACAGGGAGTTGATGTCATCACCGCTTCCCCACCCTGTCAACCATTTTCAGTCAACGGTAAACGACTTGGTGCAGCCGACGAGCGAGACTGTTTCCCCGCCGTTAAACGTGCCATTGAATCAATCAGACCCGAGTTCTTTATTATCGAAAACGTCCCCGGATTGCTCAGTTGCAGACTCAAACCAGGAAGTCAAGCTCTCTATTTCCAGCAGTTTCTTAGACAAATTACCAAGCTCGGCTACGATGCGGAATGGCTTTGTGTATGCTCAGGAAACTTTGGCGCACCCTTCCTTAGAGAACGATTACTTTTGGTTGGAATCTCCCGCCGCCTTGTCATCAACTGGGAAAACACGACCCCCTGGACAGAGCAAGTTAGAAACACAATTAAAGAAGCTGGGATTATTACCCAAAGGCGAGGTGCTAAACCCGGTTATCCTCAGCGATTGGTACGATATCCCCAAGAGTTGGCTAGACCCCTTGGAGTCCCGTCCGGCAACGGCACTGTTAGAAAACAAAGACAGGCAGCAGGAAATCTTCTTGACCCCAGAGTTGCATCTGTCGCTGTCTCCAGAGTCCAGTACCTCTCAACTATCGCCGGAGTTGGTGACTACTGAAAAATTCTTAGAGGAAAGTTTAAGTACGGATAAATCCCGTGCCTGTGGTTGTTTGTATCAGTACATTGAAAACAAGAAATTAAAAGATGGCAGAATCGCTAGTTATCCCCGTGTTGATGGAACAAGAGATAAGCATAATTATTTACATTGGCGTTGGGGGTATTCTTGGGAGGAAAAGATTGATGGACAATGGAAAAACCGTTCTGTGGGAGTCCCTGCCAAAATCGCTCACACTGTCGCCACCATGATCAGTAAAGGTTATTGTGTACGGGAAATCAAAAACTTTATCACACTCAGTAAAAACAAGGGGAAATCCAATAAATAATATTTTTCCTCTAAGAATTTTTGTTAGGTAATTCCCCAGCACTAAATTAGACTTGGTATCTCAATAAAAAAACTCCCAAAAAGGAAGTTTATGTAGTATTAAATTTGTACTGCTTGTCTTTGCTGTAGCGGTATCTGTGGTTGTGGCATATTTTACTCGACTTTATCATCAGAGTTATTTCTGATTCTGTCAGCGATCGCCCCCCATAAATCAGCTATTTCATCTTTACTATTAAGATTAAATTGGTAAACAGTATTAGCATGAACCTGAGAATTTCCCATTGTAATCGTACAACTATTATCGTCTTTGACAGGCAATAATTTTTTAACTAACTTGGCTTTTTCGTCTATTGTCAAATGTTCCAATGCCTTTTCTAAAAATGCTAACTTTTCTTCACCACTTAATTTGTCGTAATGATTTCTGTCCATTGGAAAACCCTAGATATAATGTTATTATATTTTACCTGATGTTAATAGATTATGGTAAATTATTGAATTTGTTCAAAACGAATCCGGTGATATAGATTGGATACAATTTCAGATGATGTACCCCTTAAAATCAGATGTAAAGTTAACTTAGTTTCCTTAATCCTGCGTTGCCAACGTGGTGTGAGTTGACTAAAATACTTACCATGCAAATCGCCAAAATAGTCTAAACCATCTAATGTGAAATCCTGGTTTATAAATTCTTTAAATGTAATAATTCTTTGTGTACCATCTATAATCACCCATTGTTCATCATTGGTAGCATCAATATAAAAGACAGACAAAGGTAACTGTAACAACAAGGATTCAATTAATTTACCTTTAGCTTGGGTATTCCAAATATGTTGATTGTGAGGGAACTCAGCAGGAATTAAACGATTGTTCACAAATCTATCAACAACCTGTTGCACCGTCATAATTTTAGTTCCCATACTAATGTTAGCAGGGTCTAAGGATGTAGTGCGTTTTCGGGTTTCTTGGGGTTCAAAAGAGTAGTGGGATTGGGGCATAATGAATAAAAGTATAGTAAAATAAAAGCATAAAAGATTATAATATGATTATGAAACAACTGAGTTTATTTGGGAATACCGAATACAAAATATTAAGAAACCAAAAACCAGTGATGGATGCTGAATTTTTACAACAGTGGAAATCGCGGGTGTTTAATTATTAACAAAGTATTAGAAACAGTGAACCACCAAAGCAGGTAACTTTATTTGATGTTGTACCATCTCACTGTAACCCTGACACCATAGATCCGTTTAAATTGCAATTACAATCAATGGCATTTTACCGGATGCCTGATGATTACGGACAAGCAGCCCTGTATTTTATCATTGATAGTGCATCTGAATTATTATTGTACATTGGGGAAACAAAACACAGTAATAAAAGGTGGAAGGGGGTTCATGATTGTAAGAGCTATATTGAAAATTATCAAGAATTACATCACCGTTATCAACTACAAACAGCAGTGAATATCGCGTTTTGGTGGGATGCCCCAGTGGAGAGAAAACCACGTCAAGATTTAGAACAAGCGTTAATTCAAATGTGGCGATCGCCATTCAACAAAGAAATGTGGGAACTGTGGGGTCAGCCTTTTGGAAATTTTTAGAGGAAAAATAATTAATTGGGGTCATTCCTGCCAATTCCTAGCTGACGCAATTTAACTTTAACATCTGCCCAATCAGAACCACAGTAGTAATGTTGTTTATCTCGAATATTGGCAATATAATAACCGTTTTTACCACCGTTGACTCTGAATAATTCAATCAATATCTTAGCTTTGGTTAATCCATTCCTTTATAAAGTTGAATCTAAATCAGTAGCAATTCCATGAGCATTATAAAACACCTTGCCTGGATAAAAAGACCAGGTAGTGCCTTCGCGGTGATAAATTTGCAGGTAGAGAGGGGAATAAATTGATTGAGTCATGAAAGCATTGTAAACAATCAAAATCAGGGACTCCCCAAACAGAAATCCCAGAGTTACTGTTAATGACAGTGATACCCACCGGTTCTAGAATCATGGTGACACCCCGCACTATTGGTTCTGCCAGAATGGGCAAATGCTGGACTTACTGCTGCTACCAATACCATTGCTACCAAGGGCAATACTACTAACTTTTTCATGATGTTTTGTAAATAAATGTAACTACTGCACAATAACATCAATGTTGACGGGAAACCCAAAGAACATTAAAACTTTAAAAACAATGAAATACTATGTACATTCACTTAAATGGAGATTCCCAACTTAAACATTGTGGTGGTACTGAGAAATTCTTAGAGGAAACGTCAATATGATATTTAATACCAGGGTAATTACTGGGAAATTTTCTTAGAGGAAACCATAAATTACAATTTAGCAGTGAGATTGGGGGAATTAACAGCTAAGGAATTTGGAGAGTTGGCAATAGTGCAAGTGCTGACTCGTCAGTTCGCTTTGCTAACCGTAGATATTTCTATTCCTATTTAACAAAGGAATTTAAAAACTGTAAGGGCAACCTTTATAAATATTGAAACAATAAAAACAGGGATTACCACAGCAAAAATTCCCTGGAATTAATATCTATCACAATTTGACTAACTTAAATAATAATTTTTTATATAATTTTGCTGTTTTTGATACTTTTTAAATTTCTTGGAAATTATTCAGGATTATAGTGTAAACCCTTGGAAATTATTAGATGTGTAAATTGGGTGTTTCGGATTAATGCGTTCATAATCAAAATCATTCGTTAGATGTATTTTATTGTGCAATAAAGTTGAGACAATTAGTAAAACCTATTAAAAATAAGGAGATGATTTCATGGATTCTATTTCTCTTATTCTCACAGCCTTAGTAGCTGGCACAGCCAAAACAGCGGGTAGTGTAGTTC